>JBKJZS010000552.1:0-19798 GCA_046714915.1 Polaromonas sp.
GCCGGCGCCGGATCGCTGACGCACCTGACGATGGAGCTGTTCAAGCAGCAGGTCAATTCTTTCATGGTGCACATTCCCTACCGCGGCATCGCGCCGGCTTTCACCGACCTGATCGGCGGCCAGACGCAAGCCATGTTCCCCGGCCTGGCGGCCGCGGTGCCGCACATCCGCTCGGGCCGGGTGCGGCCGCTGGCCGTGACCGGCATGCAGCGCCATCCGCAGTTCAAGGACGTGCCGACGCTGGACGAGTCCGGCTTCAAGGGCTTTGACGCGCAGCAGTGGTATGGCGTGGTCGGCCCGGCCGGTATTCCGGCATCCATCGTCAAGCAGCTCAATGAGACTCTGGCCACCGTGCTCCGCGCGCCCGACCTGCGCGAAAAGCTTTCGGTGGAGGCGGTCGAGCCCATCATCATGACACCGGAGAAGTTCGGCGAGTTCATCCGCGCCGACATTGCGCGCTGGACCAGGCTCGCGCGTGAGCGCGGCATACAGCTCGACAGCTAGTTCGCCGGATACGAACAAATATGGCTGCAGCCCATATATAACGGGCTCAAACAGCTATTTTTTTGATAGCATTTTTTCGCTCCCGTCAAACCTTTTTCCGAAAGACACCATGGCCCGCAATACCCAGGTCGCCTCCGACCATAACGCCCCTCCCGTCACGCACATCCTGGCCCAGTTCGTCGCCACCCATCCCGGTTACCTGGCCGGCGGCTGGAGCGATGCGGTCGATCATGAAGCGCACCGCACCTTCATGAACTGGCTCGGCTGCGCCGTTGGCGCGGCCCACCACGAAGCCGCCGACGCGGCGCTGGCCGCCGTCAGCATGCTGCAGCCTGCCGCGCAGGCCAGCGTGCTCGGCCGTCTTGAGAAGGTCGACATGGCCAGCGCCGCGCTGGTCAACGGCATCACCTCGCACACCTACGACTTCGACGACACGCACCTTAAAACCATAATCCATCAGGCCGGGCCGGTCGCCTCGGCGGTGCTGGCACTGGCCGAACACAGGGGTTCCTCGGGTCGCGACGTGATTGACGCCCTCGTGCTGGGCATCGATGTGTCGTGCCGGGTCGGCAACGCGATGTACCCCGAGCATTACGACCGCGGCTGGCACATCACCGGCTCGACCGGCACCTTGGGCGCAGCCGCCGCCTGCGCCCGCCTCTTGAAGCTCGACGAGCAGAAGACCGCTATGGCGCTGGGCATTGCCGCCTCGCAGCCGGTCGGCATGCGCGAGCAGTTCGGCACCATGACCAAACCGTTTCACCCCGGCGGCGCCGCGCGTGCCGGCCTGATGTCGGCCCAGCTGGCACAGCAGGGTTAAACCGCCAGTCCGAAAGCGCTGGAAGCGCCGCGCGGCATGATGCAGACCGTCTCCACCAAAAACGACTGGACTGAAATTACCGGCGAGCTCGGCCAGCGGTTTGAGATTTCCTACAACAGCTACAAGCCGTTCGCCTGCGGCATCGTGATCCACCCCAGCATTGACGCCTGCGCCCAGTTGCGCGCCCAGGGTGTCACGCCGGAGCAGGTCGAACGCATCGAGCTCAAGGTGCATTCGCTGGTGCTGGAACTCACCGGCAAGAAAGAGCCGGCCGATGGCCTGCAGGCCAAGTTCAGCGTCTACCACGGCTGCGCAGCGGGACTCACCTTTGGCCGCGCAGCCGAAGAAGAGTTCTCTGACGAGGTGGTGAGCCGTGCCGACATGGTGGCACTGCGCCGCAAGGTCGTCGCCACCGTCGACAATTCGATCGACGAAGCCAGCGCCGATGTGACCGCCGTGCTCAGCGACGGCCGTCGCGTGCACGTGTTTGTCGAGCACGCGATCGGCTCACTGCAAAACCCGATGACCGACGCGAACCTGGAGGCCAAGTTCCACGGCCTGTCGGATGCCGTGCTCGGCGCCGGAAAAACCGCGGAACTCATCCAGGCCTGCTGGTCCATCGGCGGCACAGCCGATGTGCGCGCGTTGACCGCGCTGGCACGCCCATGAGCGCAACCCGACCTCACATCGTCGTCCTCGACGACAGCGAACGCGCGCTGCGGCGCCTGGCCGACTGGCGCGCCATCGATGCCCAGGCCGAGGTCGCCATCCACCACGAGCCGCTGACCGGCGCGGCCCTGATTGACGCGCTGAAAGACGCCGACGCCATTGTGCTGATGCGCGATCGCACGCCTTTCACCGCCGAATTGCTGGCTGCGCTGCCCAAGCTGCGCTACCTGGTGTTCACCGGCACCCGCAACGCCAGGCTGGACCTGGCGGCGCTGGCCGCGCGCGAGATCCCAGTTAGCCATACCGAGTTCGGACCGTCCAAAGACAGCACCTGCGAACTCACCTGGACCAGCATTTTGGCGGCCACCAAACAGCTGGAAAGCCAGACCGCGCGGCTCAAGGCCGGCCAATGGCGCAGCGTCACGGCGGCTCCCCTGCCCGGTGCGCTGGTCGGCCAGCGCCTGGGCCTGATCGGTCTGGGCGAAATCGGCGGGCGCGTTGCTAAAGTCGGCAAGGCGCTCGGCATGGACGTCGTGACCTGGAGCCCGCGCATGACAGCTGAACGCGCCGCCGAACAGGGCGTTGGCTTCTTGCCGCTCGAAGAATTGCTCGCCACTTCGCGCGTGGTCAGCCTGCACCTGGTCGCGCTTCCCGCCACCCGGCACCTGATGAACGCCCAGCGGCTGGCACTGATGCAGCCTGGCAGCCTGTTGGTCAACACCTCCCGCTCGGAGCTGATAGACACCGCAGCGCTGGTCCCAGCCCTGCAGCAAGGCCGGCCCGGATTCGCCGCGCTCGATGTGTTTGATGTCGAGCCGCTGCCGCTGGACGACCCGCTGCGCCAGTTGCCCAATGTGCTGCTGACACCGCATCTCGGTTTTGTGACGGAGCCGGTGTTCCAGCGCTTTGCCACGGGAGTGACGGAATGCCTTCAAGCCTGGCTGGCCGGGCAGACGCTGGTCCGGGTGGTGGCGGAAGCGGCTTGAAGCTTTTTTAAAGCCCTCCCAGGCACTATTAAATTAATAGCTTTTTGCGCCCGTCCTTATTGGGCGAACGGTCAATTTTGTCCTAAACATAAGCCTCGACTGACTTCCATCTCCATCGGGCCCTTGCCGAAGTGGATGTATTGTTCGTGAAGGGCAGCGGTTTTTTAAAGTCCAGCGGCAAGGACTGGTTGATCAGCAGGTGGTGGTGTCCGGCCCGCCCCGCAGCTTGGCCAGCTGGCACCAGTCCGCGCAGGGAGAGCCCGAAACGAGCGACAAATGGCGCTTCCCGGCTGTCGCCATCTTTCAGGTTCGTGAAATAAGCGTCGGCCCGAAAGTTGGGCGGCGGCACGACCCAGGGATGGACCGGCACGTCGGAGCCACTGCGGGTGGGATCGGTGCCTCGGCGGCGCCCGAGGCGGGCAACACACGAACGACTGTCAAAGCAAATACGGGATCCAGCGGCGAAGTGGGGAGTTAAAATTTCATTGGTATTTATTTGTACTACTTGGTATTAGTACATACAGATACGTTTTTTTCAGAAGAGGCGACGGACGCCTGAAGTGCAGTTTCCGAAGCACATGAAGTCATGGATTCGGCGCATGCGATTCGTCCCGGCCGGATTGATTCTCTGGACCCGTGTGGTGTGCCGAATAGCGGGCGGTCACCAGTCGCTGAGTCGCTATCTAATTAATAGCCTCTTATGCCCATATTTATTCGACGAAAGCCTTGTTCGAGCTGAAAAAGCTGTTTGCAGGTCCGCCCGCAGACGTCGGACTTCCTCGCCCGGTCTTTTCATTCCTGGAAAGTACGGCGACCGGCGGTAAAAGTGACCAATGCGACGCTTACAAAGAAGGCATTTGACGCCGCAGCCTCAGCTTTTTTTCCTGTAAACAGCGGTTGAACTAAAGCGAAGGATCAGGTACCAATAGAAGTAGAGCTAGGGTAAAAGCGGATTTGCCTGACGCTATCGACGTCATTGAACCCATGCTTTAGCACTCTCCCCAGCAGAGTGCTAATATTGCGCTCAGAAAAGGAGTTTTTCTCTATGTCTTACGCTCTTTCCCCCCGAATGGCCCCAGCAACTGAGTTGGCGGTTGCCAACCCTTGGTCGCTTCTGCCCCCGCTGGGGAACCTGGATGCCTATATTTCGGCGGTCAACCGTCTGCCCATGCTCACGCTGGAGCAGGAGCAGGAGTTTGCGAAAAAACTCAAAGAAAACAACGATCTGGAATCCGCAGGAAAGTTGGTGCTCTCTCACTTGCGGTTGGTGGTGTCGACCTCACGCAAGTACCTCGGTTACGGCTTGCCGCATGCCGACCTGATTCAGGAGGGCAATATTGGCTTGATGAAAGCGGTCAAGCGTTTCGATCCGGATCAGGGCGTTCGCCTGGTCAGCTACGCCTTGCACTGGATCAAGGCCGAGATGCACGAGTACATCCTGAAGAACTGGCGCATGGTCAAAGTGGCGACCACCAAAGCCCAGCGCAAGCTGTTTTTCAACCTGCGCTCGATGAAGCAGGGTTTCAAGGACGACGCCGACGTGGCGACGCACCGCGACACCTTGACCGAAGGCCAGATTGACTCGATGGCAAAAACGCTGAAGGTCAAGCGCGAAGAGGTCATCGAGATGGAGCAGCGCATGTCCGGTGGAGATGTGTTGCTGGACCCCAGCCCGAGTGACGACGGCGAAGACGCGTTTGGACCGATTGCCTACCTGTCGGATGCCAGCCAGGAACCGACCATGCTGATGGAATCGCGCCAGCGCGACTACCTCGCCAGCGACGGCATCTCAAGCGCACTGGAAGACCTGGACGCACGTTCGCGCCGTATCGTTGAAGAGCGCTGGCTCAAGGTGAACGACGACGGCTCCGGCGGCATGACGCTGCACGATCTGGCGGCTGAATACAAAGTAAGCGCCGAGCGAATTCGCCAGATTGAGGTGGCGGCGATGAAGAAAATGAGAAAGGTCCTGGCGGCTTACGCCTGACGACTTGCCTGCAATGCCGCCAAGGCGGCTATTTGCAAGAGCCTGCACCCGACCATCGCGTGCAGGCTTTTTTTCGGCTGGATTCGCCGGGTCGATGCCGTTTCAGCTGTTCTTGAGCAACAGCCGGATGTCGGAAGCCAACGCCGCCGCGCCGCTGCCGTAACGGCTGTACAGACGCACACGGCCCTGCGGGTCAAATATATAGCTGCCCGCCGAGTGATCCAGCGTGTAGCTGGCCGACGTCTTGCCATCCACCTTTTTGTAAAAAATCTTGAACTCCTTGGCGAGCTGCGGAAGCTTGTCGAGTTCGGGGCGCAGCGCCAGGAAGGCGGGGTCGAAGTTGCCCATGTAGGCCTTCAGCACCTCCTGCGTGTCACGCTCGGGGTCCAGCGAAATAAACACGCCCTGCAGCCGGCCGCCGTCGGTACCCAGCATTTTTTTAACTTCAGCGAGTTCGGCCATCGAGGTCGGGCAGGCATCCGGGCATTGGGTGAAACCAAAGAACACGACGACGACCTTGCCCTGGAAGTCTTTCAGGCTGCGCGCTTGGCCATGGTGGTCGGGCAAGGCAAAGTCGCGGGCGTAGTCGGCGCCGGTGATGTCGATGTTGCTGAATTGCGGCTTTGCCTCAGAACATGCACCCAAAAAGGCCGAAGCCCCCGCCAATACAGCGCAGTGAGCTATTATTTTAATAGCGCCTCGTTTATCGATCAGAACGGAAGAGGGAGTGCTCATACGAGGTAATGGTCCAGCAGCAAGGCCGCAAATAAAACTGACAGGTGAATCAGCGAAAAACGGAAGGTCTTGCGCGCCAGGGCATCGGAATAATTTCGCCACAAGCGCCAGCCGTACCAGCTGAAACCGAAGCTCAGACCGATCGCCACCACCAGGTAGAGCCAGCCGCTCATCCTGTACACGTAGGGCATCAGGCAGGCGGCAAACAGCACCAGGGTGTACAGAAACACCTGCAGTCGCGTGAACTCGTTGCCGTGGGTGACGGGCAACATCGGCAGACCCGACTTGCGGTAGTCCTCCACCCGGTACAACGCCAGTGCCCAGAAGTGCGGCGGTGTCCACAGAAAGATGATCAGGAACAGAATCAAGGCCTCGGGGCTGACGCTGCCGGTCATGGCGGCCCAGCCCAGCACCGGCGGCATCGCGCCGGAGGCGCCACCGATCACGATGTTTTGCGGGGTCAGTGGCTTGAGAATCACGGTGTAGACCACGGCGTAACCGACAAAAGTCGCAAAAGTCAGCCACATGGTCAGTGGATTGACCCAGACGTACAAAATCCAGGAGCCGAGCGCACACAGCGCTGCCGAGAACACCAGTGTTTGCGGATTACTGATCTGCCCGGTGGCTGTGGCGCGCCAGGCAGTACGTTTCATCTTGGCGTCAATCTGCTGCTCGACCAGGCAGTTGAAGGCGGCAGCGGCGCTGGCTACCAGCCAGATGCCGACGCAGGCCACCAGCGCCAGCTTGACTTGGGCCCAGCCCGGCACACCGGGCACAGCCAGCACCATGCCGATCAAGGCGCAAAACACAATCAGCTGCACCACGCGCGGCTTGGTCAGCGCATAAAACTGCGCAAATCTGGAAGGTACTGCAGCGCCCCCTGCAAGGGACGCGGAAGAGTCGGAGGAGTTAATGATCTTGAAACAATCAATATTGATGCACTTGCGGTGCGCTGGGAGTGATGGCTGGAAAAAATAGCGCCGGTCAACACCACCACCAGCGCGGCAGCGCCGCCGGTGTGCGACACCGCCGCCACCAGCGGCCAGCCGAGCACGACGTTGCTCAGGCCGGTGGCAATCTGCCACAGCGCCAGGCCGCCAATCCACAGGGCATAAGAGCGCATCGCGGGAACTCGCCGGAGCCGGCTGGCCAGCAGAAGCAATGCGGCAAACACAAGGTAGGCCGCCAGTCGGTGAACGTAGTGGATGGCGGTCAGAGCCTGGAAGCTGATGTTGTCGCCGTCCGTCCCGGCGCCCAACTCGCGCCAGAAGGTGAAGCCTTGATTGAAATCCATCGCAGGCCACCAGCTGTTCTGACAGGTTGGAAAATCGGTACAGGCCAGCACTGCATAGTTGGTGCTGACCCAGCCACCCAGCCCAATCTGCAGCCACAACAACGCAAAAGTCAGACGCAGCAGCACCCAGGTGCTCCCGGGCAACAACTCCGGCAAGGACTCGCCCTGCGCCTGCGCATAACGCACCGACTGGGCTCGCAGCAGGGCCAGCAAGAGGATGCCGCCCAGCAGGTGCAGGGTCACGATCAGCGGAAACAGCTTCATCGTGACCGTCAGCGCG
Organism: Polaromonas sp.; assembly: GCA_046714915.1. Lineage (GTDB taxonomy): Bacteria > Pseudomonadota > Gammaproteobacteria > Burkholderiales > Burkholderiaceae_C > Polaromonas. The sequence goes on from JBKJZS010000552.1 coordinate 7,276, forward strand.
CCAAATGCGCCTTGAATACACACCCAGACGAGGGTCAAGGTGGGCCACCAGGGCGAGATGTTGCCCCCACGCTTGTCGCTTCGCGTACTGCGCTGCCCCCCGAGGGGGCCGTTTTTTCCTGGGGGCGGTCCGGCGGAAAAATTGCCCCCACGCCCGGCACTGGCGCCGGCCCTCTGCCCTGCACGGCGCTCACGCCATGTGAAGACCGCCAGCGTGAGAATCAGCACCCCGACGCCGGTCGCCAGGTAGCGATGAATCATTTCTACCCAGGCCTTGGAATGCGTGACCGGGCCGCTGGGCAAAGCGGTTTGTGCAGCGCTAATTGGCTGGTAGGCACCCAACGGGCTGGCGTGACCGTAGCAGCCTGGCCAGTCCGGACAACCCAGTCCGGAGTCGGTCAGGCGCGTGAAAGCCCCAAACAGCACCAGGTCAAAGGTCAGGAACAAAGTGACCAGTGTGAGCACGCGCAGACGGTGGGCGGTAGGCTGATGCCTGTTGCGCAGCCAGACCCAAGCCAGCGGTCCCAGGGCCAGCAGCAGGCCGGTGCCCATCAGGCGTATTGCCGGGCTGAGGTCGTAAAGGTTTTGCGTGTCCATGTCAGTCAGCGCCGATCAGCGCAGTGCCCGTGTAGCAAGCCTGCGGGCCATGGACATGCGCCGCGAAAGGCCGGCCCGAGCAAGACCAGCCCTCTTCGCCGAGAAAGGGGCAGCGTACCGCCGAAGGCACGGGAAACGACAAGCGCGGAGGCCAGTTTCACTGCCGGGCCACTTCAAGGTGAAACAGCCCCCTTGGGGGGGCAGCGGATTACACAAAGTGATCAGCGTGGGGGCCAGTTTCACCGCCGGGCCGACCCAAGGTGAAACAGCCCCCTCAGGGGGCAGCGCATTACACAAAGTGATAAGCGGGGGGGCCAGTTTCACCGCCGGGCCGACCCAAGGTGAAACAGCCCCCTCGGGGGGCAGCGCATTACACGAAGTGAAAAGCGTGGGGGCCATTGCTCTAGCGCCCTGCCTTGTCCCAGGAATTGGAGGCGCGCAGCACACGCTGCAGGTCGCGTTTGGCTTGGGCGGCCCCGGCGGTATCCATGTTCGCGGGAAAACGCATCATCCAGTTGCCGATCGGATCTATCAGATACAGATGGTCGGACAAACGCTGGCCGGGGGCTGCCTGCAGCCACTGATCGAGGCCGGCAACGCGCAGTACGGTGGAATCATGTAGCGCCGGTTTCAGGCTGTCCGGGATCGCCGCGTCACCGCTGACCAGCCAGACCCGGTCCAGCCGGTCTTTTTCCCGGCCCAGCGACTCGCGCAGCTGACGCTGAAAATACAAATGTTGCTGGCAAGCCGGGTTGCAGGCGCCGTCCGCGACGCTGACCAGCAGCCACTGGCCTTTCAGTGCCGGCAGTTCGACGCGGCCTCCGTCAAGTGCCACTGCGCCCAAAGCCGGCAGCGGACGCTGCGGGTCGATCAGTTCGCCGTAGTTGCGCCGGCCTTCCGGCCGGATCACGTAATAGGTGAAATAAGACGCGATCACCGGCGCGGCACACACCAGCAAAACGGCCAGCATTTTCCAGCGCCCGGCCCGTGTATCAGGGGCTTGCCTTGCGGTCGTCGAATCGAGTTGCGGCATCGCATGCACCGTCAGGCCCAGGGGCTGGTCCTGCACGGCTTGCGCCGCAAGGCCATCGGGGGATGAAGAAGAATGGGGGAGTCGATGGTGCACTTTGGAAATCGCCGTTTTTTAAGAATGCTGTGAATGACGCATTTTGCGGCGCGGAAGAATTAGCTGGAACCAGACATAAAGACCTGCAACCAGGGTACACAGGCCGAACCACTGAAAGGCATAGCCGTAGTGCTTGTCCACGCCGGTCGTGGGCACTGGCCAGTCGCGCAGCAGTCCCTCACTGGCTGCGCCGGTCTGCAGCAGCGAAGCCCGGAGCAGCGGCGCTCTGATTTCGGTACTGAAAACAGCAACATCCAGATTTTGCCGGATGCGGCCGCTGGCCACGCCCTCAAACTCATATAGCTTGGACGGCGGCGGGGCCATGCGGCCCGCGACACTCACCAGGCCGGGTGGCGTTGAAATTTCGGGCAAGCGGGTGCGGTCGCTGAAGTCGCGCGGCACCCAGCCGCGTTGCACCAGAATCCACTGGCCGCTGTCCCGCAGCGCGAGCGGCGTCACCACCCAGAAGCCTGACTTGCCGCCCATGGGCCGGTTGTCCAGATACACGGTATGCGCGTCCTGCCAGGTACCCTGCAGCAGGGCTCGCCTGTGTATCAACGTCGCTATGTTTTCAGTCGCTAGCAACGATTTATTATCAAGGGCTGGAAGCTTGTTATTACTTTCGATGGCGGCCTGCAGCGCCTCCTTTTGGGCGGCGCGGCGCAACTGCCACTGGCCCAATGAGAAGGTCAGGCCCACCATAAGCACTGCCGCCAGGGTCGGCACCCAGAAGCGGTAGCTCTGCAGGCTTAAAGTCATGCGCGGATAATCCAGGTCATGACTTACCTCGTAGCACTGGCTTTTTTAGCCATCATCGCCAGCCTCGCGTCAGCCCTGTTTTTCATGATGAAGGACGGCACCGGCGGCAAAGCCAAAACCAGCAACATGGCGCGCGCGCTGGCCTTTCGTGTCGGCTTTTCTATTGTGCTGTTCATCTGCATTTTGATCGCGTGGAAAATGTGTTACATCCAGCCCACCGGTATTCCGGCGGGCAAATAAGTGACACAAAGACAAAGGCCGCTTGGAGCGGCCTTTGTCTTGATCGCCGCGCACGGCGTTGCGCCCGCGTAGCAGCCGGGTGACCGCCCTAGAGCCAGTAAACCAGGACGTAAAGGCCAAGCCAGACCACGTCGACAAAGTGCCAGTACCAGGCGGCGCCTTCAAAGCCGAAGTGGCGCTCTGCCGTGAAATGCCCTTTTTGCAGACGCAGCGTGATGAACAGCAGCATCAACATCCCGACAAATACGTGAAAGCCGTGAAAACCTGTGAGCATGTAGAAGGTCGAACCGAACACGCCGGATGAGAGTTTCAAATTGAGATCGCTGTAAGCATGAAAATACTCGTAGCCCTGCACGCTCAGGAAGGCGATGCCGAGCAGCACGGTGAGCCACATGTACGCAATCGTTTTACCGCGGTGGTTTTCGCGCAACGCATGGTGCGCGATGGTCAGCGTCACGCCAGAGCTCAGCAGCAAGGCAGTGTTGATGGTCGGCAGCCAGAACGGGCCCATGGTCGTGAAAGGCTCGATGATGTCGGCCGGCGAAGCCGTGGCTCCCGCCACCACACTGGGCCAGACGGCCTTGAAATCCGGCCACAGCAAGGCGTTTTCCAGGCTGCCCAGTGTAGGAATCGAGTGTGCGCGCGCCCACCACAGTGCGGTGAAGAAAGCCCCGAAGAACATCACTTCGGAGAAAATAAACCAGCTCATGCTCCAGCGGAAAGACAGGTCCACTTTATGGCCGTAAAGGCCGCCTTCGCTTTCGGCCACTGCGGCGCGAAACCAGACAAACAGCACGCCCAGCCACCAGACCATACCCAGGGCCAGGGAATAAGCCCCCCAGCCGGCGCCATTGATCCATTGCCCTGCGCCCAGAATTACGAAGAACAGGCCGATCGCCGCCAGCACCGGGTACGCCGAGGGCGGCGGAACGAAGTAATAAGGGGTTCCCGCATGTGCTGCTGAAGACATTTCCAACTCCTGTTTCGCTAAATTCTGAGATTCAATAACCAGGGGCCTCGCGGGCGCCCCTGCGGCTTACTTGCCGACCACCCAAGTAGCCAAAAAAATCAGGCTACCCACAAAAACCAGCACCCCGACCAGCGCCACAATGACGACGTGTACCGGGTTGAGCTGTTCCACGTCTTTTTCGTAGTCCCCGCGGGCACGCAAGCCAACAAAGGACCAGCTCACGGCCTTGACCGTGCGCCAGATGGAGCCCTTGCGCTGCGTGCCCTGCGCGCTCATCCGCCAGCCGCCTGATTGAGCAAAGTCACACCGGCAGCGGCCACCGGGCTCGCTTTGGGCGCTGCCGGCGTTTTCCCGCCAACTTCAAAAAACGTGTACGACAGCGTGATGGTGCGCACGTCTTTGGACAGCTTGGGGTCAATCACAAAGGCCACTGGCCACTGTTTTTTCTCACCCGGGGCCAGCGTGTACTGCGTGAAACAAAAGCACTCGAGCTTGTTGAAGTGGGCGCCCGCCTGGGTTGGCGCATAACTGGGAATGGCCTGCGCCGACATGGTCCGGTCCTGCACGTTCTGAAATTCATACATGACCGTCACGAGCTCGCCAGGATGCACCTGCATCGAGCGGGTCGCCGGCTTGAACAGCCAGGGGCCGCGCGCGTTGGCGTCAAACTCGACCGTGATGCTGCGGCCGGTGTCAACCTGCGTGTTGGCCGCCAGCTTGGAGGTCGCACCAGGAATCTGCCGGTCGCCCAACGCCAGGATATTGATGCCAGTCACTTCGCAGATGGCTTTGTAAATGGGCACCAGCGCGTAGCCGAACGCAAACATGCCGAGCACGATCACGCCCAGCTTGCCCACCATTCTGAAATTTTCGCGCTTGAGGCTCATCCGTCAACCTTTGCCAAAAAAGACCAGCTTGGCCATAAAGCCGAGGAAAAACACGATCACGATCGAGCCGAGCACCAGGCCCAGCCGCAGGTTGCTCTTTTTCTGTTCAGGTGTCATGCGTGTTTGCTGTCTCTGCCAAGGGCTTAGTAGCCAATCACCTTGGTCGCGGTTGCGTCCAGACGGGGCGGTGTTTCAAAAGTATGGAAAGGTGCAGGAGAAGGCACCTCCCACTCCAGGCCTTCAGCGCCCTCCCAGGGCTGTTGCGGCGCTTTTTCGCCTTTTCCGCGCATCGTTGGCACCACGATGAAAAGGAAGAAATAAACCTGCGCCATGCCGAAGAAGAAGGCACCCACGCTGGCCAGCGCGTTGAAGTCCGCGAACTGCATCGGGTAATCGGCATAACGGCGCGGCATTCCTGCCAGGCCCAGAAAGTGCATCGGGAAGAAGGTCACGTTAAATGAAATGAGCGACCACCAGAAGTGGATTTTGCCGCGTGTTTCGTTGTACATGACCCCCGTCCACTTGGGCGACCAGTAGTAGTAGCCGGCAAACAGTGCATACAGCGAGCCAGCCACCAGCACATAGTGGAAGTGGGCCACCACGTAGTAGGTGTCCTGCAGCTGGGTGTCAATCGGTGCCACCGCCAGGATCAGGCCCGTGAAGCCGCCCATGGTGAATACAAAGATGAAGCCGACCGCAAACAGCATCGGTGTCTCGAAGGTCATCGAACCCTTCCACATCGTCGCGATCCAGTTGAAGATCTTGACGCCGGTCGGCACTGCAATCAGCATGGTGGAATACATGAAAAACAGCTGGCCGGTGACCGGCATGCCGGTAGTAAACATGTGGTGCGCCCAGACCACAAAGCTCAGGATAGCGATGGAGCCCGTGGCGTAAACCATGGAGGCGTAACCGAACAGACGCTTGCGGGCAAAGGCCGGAATGATCTGGCTGACGATGCCGAAGGCCGGCAAGATCATGATGTAGACCTCGGGATGGCCGAAGAACCAGAAAATGTGCTGGTACATCACCGGGTCGCCGCCGCCGGCGGGGTTGAAAAAGCTGGTGCCGAAGTGGCGGTCCGTCAGCGTCATCGTGATCGCGCCGGCCAGCACTGGCATCACGGCAATCAGCAGGTAGGCAGTAATGAGCCAGGTCCAGCAGAACATCGGCATCTTCATCAAGGTCATGCCGGGTGCGCGCATGTTCAGGATGGTCACAATGATGTTGATCGAACCCATGATGGACGACGCGCCCAGTATGTGCAGCGCAAAAATGCTGGCATCCATCGACGGGCCCATCTGCAGCGTCAGCGGCGCATACAGCGTCCAGCCGGCAGCCGGCGCGCCACCGGGCATGAAGAAAGATCCGACGATCATCAGGCCGGCAGGAATCAGCAGCCAGAAGCTGAAATTGTTCATGCGGGCAAACGCCATGTCGGCGGCCCCGATCTGCATCGGAATCATCCAGTTTGCAAAACCGACAAAGGCCGGCATGATGGCGCCGAACACCATGATCAGTCCGTGCATGGTGGTCAGCTGGTTGAAGAGCTCGGGGTTGACCAGTTGCAGACCGGGCTGAAACAGCTCGGCGCGAATACCCAGCGCCAGCACACCGCCAAACATGAACATTGCAAAGCTGAAGAGGAGATACAGCGTGCCGATGTCTTTGTGGTTGGTCGCAAAGACCCAGCGGCGCCAGCCCGTGGGCGCATGGTGGTCGTGATCGTGCGAATGACCTGCGGCGTGGTCACTGGGTTGGTCTAGTACTGCACTCATCTGGCTTCCTTTGATGGCTTGTCTGCGGCTTTTATTGATCTGACAGCCGAGGGTAACGGTAAGGTCTTGTCGCTTTTTTTACTTGCGGGCGGTCTGAACGTCAGCAGGCTGCACGATCTTGCCGGTCTGGTTGGACCAGTTGTTCTTGGTGTAGGTGGCAACGGCGGCGAGATCGGTGTCGCTGAGGGCTTTCCACGAAGGCATGGCGCCGTTCGCTGCGCCATTGAGCAGGATCTGGACTTGTTTGGCGTGGTCTGCATCCACCACGATGGCCGAGCCGTCCAGTGCCTTGATTGGGCCGGCACCCTTGCCGCTGGCCTGGTGGCAGGCGGCGCAATTGGCAGCGTAGACTTTTTCGCCGCGCGCCTTGAGCTCTGGCAACCCCCAGACCCTGGAAGGATCATCGGCCTTGGCGGCAGCTTCCTTGGCTTTGGTACCGACCCATTTGCTGTAGTCTTCCCTGGAGACCACTTTTACATGGATGGGCATGTAGGCGTGTTCCTTGCCGCAAAGCTCGGCACACTGGCCGTAATAGTCGCCGATTTTTTCCGCGCGAAACCAGGTGTCGCGAACAAAACCGGGGATGGCGTCCTGCTTGATGCCGAAGGACGGCACCATGAAGGCATGAATGACGTCGTTGGCTGTCGTGATGATGCGGATTTTTCGATCGACAGGCACCACCATCGGGTTGTCCACCTTGAGGAGGTAGTTATCCGGCGCTTCGCCTTTTTTCGGCCCGCCCTTGTTGGACATTTCGCGGTGGGTGCTATCGAGTGTTGAGACAAAACCTATGCCTTCGCCTTCGCCCTTGATATAGTCATAACCCCACTTCCACTGCATGCCGGTGGCCTTGATGGTCACGTCGGCGTTGGTCGTGTCTTTCGATGCCACCAACACCTTGGTGGCCGGCAGGGCCATCAAAATCACAATGACAAACGGAACAATGGTCCAGATGATCTCGACCGTGGTGGACTCGTGGAAGTTGGCCGATTTGTGGCCGAGGGACTTGCGGTGCTTCCAGATGGAGTAAAACATCACGCCGAAAACCGCCAGGAAAATGACCAGGCAGATAATCATCATGAACCAGTGCAGCCAATGCTGCTCTTCTGCGATTCGGGTGACCGCAGGGTGCAGATTGAGCTGGTTGACAGCCGGGCCGCCAGGAAAGTCGTTGACCGCATAAGCAGCACTGCTCATCCAGGTGGCCAAAAAGGCCGTGACAACCGCCAGCTTGTGGCCAGTGTGCAGGACCAGGGACTTGAAAACCGTGCCTGCGTGCTTCATGCCTGACCCTATCGTTGTGCGTACGTTCATCGTGATCACTTTAAATGCCTCAATTACCGACTGATTAGGCGGCTGATTATAAAGTCAGCCGGGGCGACACCCGGCTGGCCCCCTGCCCTGACACCAGCTTTCAGCTTCGACTCAACATCCCCGCAAGGCTTGACGGATTTCCCGAGCCAATGCCGGCCTCAATTCGGGACGAACATGCCGTCCCACCCTGACTGAACGGCCCTGACCCGATACCTCGATCAAGGACCCGTCACCGCTTTTGGGTTCGACCCGAACCCATTGGCGGTTAAATTCCGCGCGCTCAAGGCGCCCTGCGCTCTCCAGCTCCACCACCAGATGCCCCCCTTGCAGGACGATGCGTTCGCCGTCTGTTGCGTGGCGGGCATACACCCAAAATGCAGCCCCCACCACCACGAGTTCCAGCCACGCAAACGGCATCACCAGTGTTGCGCCCTGCCACCAGAAAAAACTGGCAATGCCGAGCGAAACGACACACAGCGACCCATACAGCCAAGCCAGTTGCGCCGGCGTGACTGAACAGTTGCGCTTGAGCAGCCACTGGACAACCTGACCCTGTTCACTCTGGCTGGGTGCGGCGGCGAAACGAAACGCTGGGGTGGTGTGCGACACGGGGCAACACTCGAAAAATTGGCGCCGATCAAACACGTTCGGCGGCTTGGTGCGTGGGAACATACCCAAAATTCGACTTTGAATTGTAGCCGGGTTTACCCCGTGCAAAGCCGACCTGCCGGGCCAAACCCGACTGTCGCGACGGGGTCTCTCGCAGGCTTAAGCCGAGCCCCGCGATCCTTGCAGCATCGCGCGCATGTCCTGGACTGACACCGCGCTCAAAGCACTGACCTTGACTTTGGGTTGCGCTTTCAGCGCGTGGCCATAAATGACCTCGAATGTCAGCGCCAGCCTGCCGTCGGTCTGGCGTGGCAGATGCTGTTCAAGCGCCTGCAGCAGGTGCGCCCTCCAGGCGCGGCCGCGCAAAGCGGCAAAACGCGCTGGATGAAAATTGCGGCCCAGCTCACGCAGCTCCTGCAGCAAGCGCTCTGGCGATGCAAAGGTCAGCGTGATGCGCTCCATGTCCATCACAGGTTCGGCGAAACCGGTTTGCACCAGCATGTCGCCCCAGTCGTGCATGTCAGTCAGCTGGTGGCCGGCCGGCGGCCAGCCCAGCGCCTGATAGACCTCGCGCAGTTCGCGCGAGGTGTCCGGGCCGAGACAGGAAAACATCAGAAAGCCGCCGACCTTCAGGGCTTGGTGCCACTGGGTCAGCAAGGCCTGCGGGTCAGCGGCCTCGTGCAGCGCCATATTGGCCCAGAGCATGTCCACTGCGGCGGGCGGCGGTGCCTCGAAATTTACGGCGGGCGCACCCCAGCGCTTCGGGTTCCACCAGAGTTTTGCTATGTTTTTAATAGCTGTTAGCGTCCGCATCTCCTGGGATTCAACCACAAAACAGGCTGCGTTCGGGTAGGTTCCGGCGAGTTGGCAGTGCGCCTCCAAACCACCCCGCACGGCGCCCCAGTTCGCCCAGGCCTGTGGCTTGAGCTTGATCCATTGCAGCCTGTCCAGCATCCGCTGCGCCACTTCTTCGTGCAGCCAGGGCGATACCGCCGGCGCCATGCGCTGCCAGCGGTCAACAGCCTTCGGGTCCAGTGTGGGCGGGCGGAGCGTAGACATGAGAAGAGGGTCAAGCAAAAGGGGGGGAAAGCGCCGAGTATATTGACACGATGTCGCTACGCCTGCCCAACCCGGCTTCCCTGCTTAACAATCTGTCCAGCCAGTGCGCGGTTTGCCACAGCTGGCCGGCACGACGTGTTTGCGCGTCCTGTCTTGCACGCTTCGGGCAGCACCGTGCACGTTGCAGCCGCTGCGCGCTGACTTTGCCCGTCGGCCTGCCCCTGGAGCAGCGCGTCCGCTTACCCCAATGCGCTGCTTGTGTTCGCCAGCCGCCGCCCGTGGACGCCTGTTTTACTGCCGTGGCCTATTCCTATCCTTGGTCAGGAATGATTGCCAGCTACAAATTCGGCGAAGATCCGGCCTGGGCCGCAGTCTTTGCCCACCTTTTATTGCAGCTGCCGGGTGTGCAAGAGTCCCTGGCGTCTTTGCACAGCAGTGACTGGCTCCTCCCCATGCCGCTGGCAAACGAGCGCCTGCAATCGCGCGGTTTTAACCAGGCTTGGGAATTGGTCAAAGCGCTCGCCAGCCAAAGCGGAACCCGCGCCCGATCCGATGCCCAACTGCTTCTGCGCATCAAAAACACGCCGCCCCAGGCTCAGCTCACGCGCGAAGCCCGACTCCAAAACATCAGGGGCGCGTTTGTTGTCAACCCCTTGCGCGCGCCTGCGCTTCAAACCAGCCGCGTGATGCTGGTTGATGACGTGATGACCAGCGGTGCATCGCTGTTTGGCGCCGCGCAAGTCCTGCGCGATGCCGGCGCAGTCCAGGTGGTCGGTATTGTGTTCGCCCGCACTGAATAGGCCCCCACGCTTGTCGCTTCGCGTACTACGCTGCCCCCCGTGGGGGTGCATTTTTCCTTGGGACGGCCCTGCGGAAAAACCTCGGCCCCCACGCTTGTCGCTTCGCGTACTGCGCTGCCCCCAAGGTGGCTGTGCTCGCTCGGGGCGGCCCTTCGCCGCGCACGGCGGCGACCGACGACGCAGCGTCCCTGCTCGGCGGACGGGCGACAATCCAGCGATGTTCAATATTGTCTTGGTCGAGCCCGAAATACTGCCCAATACCGGCAACGTCATCCGGCTGGCCGCCAACACCGGCTGCCGCCTGCACCTGGTGGAGCCGCTGGGCTTTTCGATCGACGACAAGCATATGCGGCGCGCCGGGCTGGACTACCATGAGTACGCCGAGCTAAAACGCCACGCCCACTGGCAGGCTTTTCTGAATACCGAGCAGCCAGACCCGTTGCGGCTGTTTGCCCTGACTACGCGCGGCACCCGCCTCGTCCACGAGGCGGCGTTTGCGCCCGGCGACTGGCTGGTGTTCGGCTCGGAAACACGCGGACTGGCGCCTGAGCTACGCGCCGCTTTCGAGCCGGCGCAGTGCCTGAAACTGCCTATGCTGGCGGGCCAGCGCAGCCTGAACCTGTCCAACGCGGTCGCGGTGACCGTGTTCGAGGCTTGGCGCCAGAACGGCTTTGCGGCGCGAACCGCTTCGCTGAACGGTTAGCGCTCTCAGGCGGCCTGCGGTGCAAATTCCGCCAGAAAGTCCAGAAACGCGCGGGTCCGCGCCGGCATGAATTTTCGCGTGGGCAGCGCCGCATAGATCGTGAAGCGGCCAAAAATCCAGTCGGGCAACAGCTGCACGAGCGAGCCGCGCTCCAGATGCGACGCCACCAGCAGGCGCGACAGAAAGGTGATGCCGGCGCCGTCCAGCGCCGCTCGTAACAGCACGTCGAAACTGGTTGTTTTCAGCGAGGGTTTGAGGTCGACTTCCACCGAATCCCCGCCTAGCACCGGCTGCAGCCGTGTCTGGCGCCCGTAGTGGCCAGAGTTCTGCGGCCACTGGAATTTCAGGTAGGTGTGATCGCGCAGCTGCTCGGGAAATTTCGGCGTGCCAGCGCGCTTCAAATACTCGGGCGACGCACAGACGATCCAGTCGGTCGTGGCCAGCGGCCGGGCGACGATGTCGCCGTCGAACCCCTCGTCCACCACCAGGAAAGTGACATCGAACTCCTCGATACGCGCCTGGGGGAACGGGTCGATCGCCAAGTCCAGCAGCACTTGGGGATGGCGCGCGTGCCAGGTCGCGATGCGCGTCGACAGGAAATACGAGGCCAGCACCGGCGTGGCCAGCACACGAATGACGCCCTGCAGTTCGCGCGTGTGCTCGGCCGCGGCCGACTCAGCGTCTTCCACTTGGTGCAGGATGCTGCGCACCCGCCACAAATAGGCTTCGCCCGCATCGGTGAGCGCGAGCTTGCGTGTGGTGCGTTGCAACAGGCGCACGCCCAAATGGTCCTCGAGCATCGCCACCGCCCGCGTAACGCCGGCGGGCGACATGTCGAGCGCCCGCGCCGCCGTCGCGAAGCCGCCCTCGTCGATCACGCGTTGGAACACTTTCATTGAATGGAGACGATCCATAGTGCAATTTCTTAAAACTTATTATTGCAATTGCTGAGACTCTTCATTGACGACTATGAGGTATCCAATTGTTCAGTCACGGTGTAAATTTTATTCCGTCGATGAGCCAAAACCTAATAAACGACTCACCGAGGCTGGACAGACGGCATCGATGTTGCTCGCTTTGCCCGGAAATGTCTTATCACCATTTGAAAGGATATTCATCATGCACTCGAAAATTATGCTCTCTGCCCTGATCGCCGTTGGCAGCCTGGCTTCCTTGAATGCATTCGCTGCCGGCGCGGACAATGCTGAAGAGCCTCAGCGCCCATTCGTCAGCAGCTACTCGCGTGCCGAGGTGCGCGCCGACGCATTGGCTGTCAAACCAGGCCCTGTGACTGCCAGCCATGAAGTGGACGGCGGCACGATAATCGCCGCAGCGCGGTCGGCCAGCGACCGTAGCCGCGACGAGGTGCGTGCAGAAGCCGCCATAGAAGCGCGTGCCAGACTGCAGTCGCTGGCCAGCACGGCTCCCGGCCGGGCTTAGTCCTCAGGCGCATCGCCAGCGGCCAGGCTGATCGCAGACGGCCTGCAAGAAAAAAACCAGTCCGGCGGATCACCGGGCCGGTTTTTTTTTGACTGAGCCACCTAGATGTGATGTTGCACGATAGCAGTTTAAGGAAGCAGTGCATGCTTATCGCCCCGCACCTTTTTTCGGCAGCGCCCGGCGACTGGCAGGCGTTCGGTGCAGAAACCCGGGGGCCCTGGCATCTCAGCTAGAGGCGATAC
>JBKJZS010000553.1:0-5113 GCA_046714915.1 Polaromonas sp.
TTCAAGGGTCTCGTCGATCATCACGTCAGGCACGATGCCTTTCGCCTTAATCGACTTGCCGCTGGGTGTGAAATAACGCGCGGTGGTGAGCTTCAGGCCGGTATCGGGTCCGTGAGGCCGAACGGTCTGCACCGAGCCTTTGCCAAAGGTCTGGTTGCCCATGATGGTCGCACGTTTGTAATCCTGCAGTGCTCCAGCCACAATTTCACTGGCCGACGCGGAACCTTCGTTGACCAGCACCACCAGCGGCACGGTCTTGATGGCTGCGGGCAGGCGTTTGAGCGGGTCGGCCGCATTGCGACGCTGGTAAAACTCGGGTGAGGCCTTGTAGGTGAATTTGCTTTCCGCCAGCTGACCGTCGGTAGACACCACCGTCACGTTCACGGGCAAAAAGGCGGCAGACACTGCGACCGCGGCGTCCAGCAGGCCACCCGGGTCATTGCGCAAATCGAGAACCAGCCCTTTCAGGTTGGGTTCCTGTTTGTAAATCTGCTCGAGCTTGGTGACGAAATCATCGACGGTGCGCTCCTGAAACTGGCTCAGACGGATCCAGGCGTAGCCCGGCTCCATGACTTTGCTGCGCACCGACTGCGTGCGGATTTCTTCGCGCGTGATCGTGACCGGAAAAGTCCGGTTTTCATCTTTGCGGAAGATCATCAGAACGACCTTGGTTTTAGGCTCGCCACGCATCTTTTTGACGGCGTCGTTGAGCGACAAGCCCTTGACAGCCGTGTCGTCGATTTTCGTGATCAGGTCGTTGGGCTTGAGCCCGGCGCGGTCGGCGGGCGAGCCCTCAATGGGCGAGACCACCTTGACCAGGCCGTCTTCCTGGGCGATCTCGATGCCGACGCCCACGAAGCGGCCACTGGTGCCTTCACGGAATTCCTTGAAGGACTTTTTATCGAAATAAACCGAGTGCGGGTCCAGGCTGGCGACCATGCCTGAGATGGCGTCGGTGATGAGTTTCTTCTCGTCGACGGGCTCCACATAGTCGGTTTTAACCATGCCAAAAACCGCGGCCAGCTGCTGTAGCTCTTCCAGCGGCAAGGGGCTCAGCCCGCCCCGGGCCACGGCCTGCAACTGCACGGTGGTCAAGGCGCCGGCTACAGCACCGATAGAAATCCAGCCTGCTATCTTGAGTTTCTGACCCATAAAAACCTTCATTCGCCTTGATTCAGACAGTTGTCACAGAACTTGAAATAATATACACCTTGGAGAAAGGCCTTATTCAGCAGTTCCCGCCCTCGGAGGGCCGCCGAGACAATGTTTCAAAAACTGCCCGGTTTTACCAGGCGTTTACATGACGCCGAGCTGCCCCCAGCCTGGCCTCAAGCTCTGCCCTGCGCGGCGACCGCAGCTTCTGCTTGGGCAATTGCCTGGCTGTCGCCGAGGTAGTAATGGCGCAGCGGTTTTAGCCTGGCATCAAGCTCATAGACCAGCGGAATGCCATTGGGTATGTTCAGGCCCACAATGTCCTGGTCAGCCACGTTGTCCAGATACTTGACCAATGCGCGAATCGAATTGCCGTGGGCGGCCACCACCACCCGCTTGCCGGCCTTGATGGCCGGTGCCATCGATTCGTTCCAGAACGGCAGGACCCGGGCCACAGTGTCTTTCAGGCATTCAGTCAGCGGCACCTCGTCGGGCCGCAATTTGGCGTAACGCCGGTCATCGCGTTCGCAGCGCGGATCACCCGGCGCCAAAGCTGGCGGCGGCGTGTCGTAGCTGCGGCGCCAGAGCAAGACCTGCGCATCGCCGTATTTTTTGGCGGTCTCAAGCTTGTTCAGACCTTGCAAAGCGCCGTAATGCCGCTCGTTCAGGCGCCAGCTGTGCGCCACCGGTAGCCAGGTGCGATCCATCTGGTCCAGCGTGTGCCAGAGCGTGCGCGTGGCGCGCTTGAGGACGCTGGTGTAGGCCAGATCGAAGTCATACCCCTCGCTTTGGAGTAGCTTCCCGGCGTTGATGGCCTGCTTCACGCCGGTAGGCGTCAGGTCCACATCGGTCCAGCCGGTGAAGCGGTTTTCCAGGTTCCAGGTTGATTCGCCGTGGCGGATGAGCACAAGTTTGTACATGGTATGAGGGGGTTTAATGGGCGTTAACAAAAGACAGCGGTAAAGGGAAGGCGCCCGGAAAAGCGACCTGCAGTCGGTGCCGAACACGCTTGCCAGGACAGCGTCAATTGTCCGGTAAAGCCGTGCTCATCCCCCGCATTCTAAAATCAGCGATTAACTGCTAAACCCCGAAGGATCAAAAGTGAAATTTCTTATCGATAACTGGATGCTGATCGGCCTTGCGCTGGCATCCGGCGGCATGCTGCTCTGGCCTATGATTTCCAGCGGGATGACGGCCGGCGCGCTCAGCACCAGTGGGGCTGTGCGGCTGATCAACCACGAAAAAGCCGTGGTCATCGATGTCAGCGAGGTCGAGGAATTTGCCACTGGCCATGTGGGCGGTGCCAAAAACCTGCCGCTGAGCCAGTTTGAAGAAAAACTCCCTGTCACCGTGAAAAACAAGGCGGTTCCCGTCATTCTGGTGTGTCCCAACGGTGCACGTGCCAGCCGGGCGCTGGCTTTGGCCAAGAAACTCGGCTACCAGCAGGCCCAATGCCTGGCGGGCGGGCTGAAATCCTGGAAAGAAGCTAACCTTCCGCTGGAAAAAGCCTGAAAGACCGGAGGCCACGGGGCGAGCCCCCAACGCCACCGAACGCCGCCTTCAAAGCTGTTGACCCGACCCGGAGAGATCGATGCAAACCGTCAAGATGTACCTGACCGCGACCTGCCCTTACTGCATTCACGCCAAGCAATTGCTCAAGCAGCGCGGTGTGGGCGAGATCGAGGAAATACGCGTCGATATGCAACCGGACGAGCGGCAGAAGATGATGGAAATCACCGGTCGCCGGACCGTTCCGCAGATTTTCATCGGCAACACCCATGTCGGCGGTTGCGACGATCTGGTCGCGCTGGACGGCCAGGGTGGCTTGCTGCCGCTGCTGAATACCGTCAACGCCTGAACTCAGCCCGGCGGTGCCGGCACGGCGGGTGGCTAGCAGGCGATCGGAGTGCCCGGACAAACTGCGATAATGCCGCGTGCCCGCCTCTGAACAGCGGGTTTTTATTTTTAAAGTAATCCGAAAGACCATCATGGCCGAAGCCAACCTAGAGCCCGTGTTCCAGATCCAGCGCGTTTATCTGAAAGACGTCTCATTGGAGCAGCCCAACTCCCCCGAAATCCTGCTCAACCAGGAGCAGCCGGCGGTCGATATCCAGCTCGGCGTGCAAGCGACCCCAATCACCGACGGCCTCTACGAAGTGAGCGTGACCGCCACGGTGCACACCAAGATCGACGACAAAACCGTGTTCATGGTCGAGGCCAAGCAGGCCGGTATTTTTGAAATTCGCAATATGCCAGAAGAGCAGCTGAGCGCGATTCTGGGCATTGCCTGCCCGCAGATTGTTTATCCCTACCTGCGCGGCAATGTGGCCGACGTGATCCAGCGCGGTGGTTTTCCGCCCGTCAACCTGGCCGAAATCAACTTCCAGGCCATGTTTGAGCAGCAGCAGGCCGCCGCTGCCTCGGCCGCACAGGAAGCTCCGCAAATCATCGTTTAAGAGCACCCGGTGACTCAACCGCGGCAAGTTTTTTTCCCGCCATGAAAATTGCCGTCATCGGCGCTGGTGCCTGGGGGACAGCGCTGGCTATCAGCGCTTCTGGCTCGTCATCGCCGCGTCATCAGCTCACCTTGTGGGTGCGCGATGCCGGGCAGTTGGCTGCGATGCAGGCGCAGCGTGTCAACCAGCGCTACCTGCCCGGTATCCCATTGCCTGGCGCCCTGGTGCTGGCCGGCGGGTCCGGCGCGTCGCTGGACGCCGCGCTAAAACACCAGGACCTGATTGTCATTGCCACGCCGATCGCGGCCTTGCGCGACATCCTGCAGCGCCAGCAGCGGGTCAGCGTGCCGGTGGCCTGGTTGTGCAAAGGGTTTGAGGCCCCGCTTCCCGGTTCGGCCCAATCTTTAAAGCCTTTTGGGCTACTAGCCCATGAAATACGGGCGCAAGTAGCTATTAATTTAAGAGCGGGCGCACTCAGCGGCCCGAGCTTTGCACAGGAGGTGGCGCGCGGTCAGCCGACCGCCTTGGTGGCTGCCAGTGAACATGCCGAGGTGCGCGACGCGCTGGTGGCGGTTTTTCACAGCCCCACGCTGCGTATTTATGCCAATGACGATATCGTCGGCGTGGAAGTCGGCGGCGCTGTCAAAAACGTACTGGCGATTGCCACCGGCCTGTGCGACGGTCTGAACCTCGGGCTCAATGCCAGAGCCGCGCTGATCACCCGGGGCTTGGCCGAAATGACCCGTTTGGGCCTGGCGCTGGGCGCCCGCGCCGAAACCTTCACCGGACTGTCAGGCCTGGGCGATCTGGTGCTGACGGCCACCGGTGACTTGAGTCGCAATCGCAAAGTCGGCTTGCTGCTGGCGCAGGGCCAAACCTTGCAGCAGGCCGTCGAATCGCTGGGCCATGTGGCTGAAGGCGTGTACTGCGCCCGCACGGTGGTGCAGCGGGCGCAGGGCCTGGGGGTCGAGATGCCGATTTCACAGGCGGTGGTGGCGCTGATCGACGGCCACCTGGCGCCGCCCCAGGCGGTCGCAGCCCTCATGGGGCGCGACGCCACCGTGGAGAACTAGGCTTTTTTCGGCGGATTGTTGTAGACAAAGCTGGAGTAAGAGTGTTCGGCGAAACGGTGCCACAGCATCACTTCACCGCGGAACTTCACCCATGATTCATACAATTTTCGGAAGGCCGGATTCTTCGCTGCCTCCTCCTCATAGAGATCGAAGGCCGCATTTTGCGCAGCTCTCATCAGGTCCGCCGAGTAAGCGTGCAGCTTGACGCCATTGCCGACGAGGCGGCGCAGGGCCGGTGGGTTTTTAAAGTCGTACTCGGCCATCATGTCGATGTTGGCCTCGGCCGCTGCGGCCTCAAAAGCCGCCTGGTACTCTTTGGGCAAGCCTTCCCAGGCCTTGGTGTTGACATAAAACGAGTACATCGAATTGCTTTCCCACCAGCCAGGGTAGTAGTAGTGGGGGGCAACTTTGTAAAAACCCAGCTTTTCGTCG
>JBKJZS010000554.1:0-1704 GCA_046714915.1 Polaromonas sp.
CCCCGGCAGTCCAAGACCAAAGACACCTATTTACTACTAATTTGATAGCTGCTTGCGCCCGTGGTTATTGGGCCAGTGGCCAAAAACTCCTATGAGCCAGTCTCAATAACGGATACTCATGGCCGGCACATCAATGTGCACTACCGGTTTGGCCAGCGCCGCGCTGGCGGCACGGGCGAAGGCCTGGGCCCATACAGCATCGGCAAACTTCTGCGGTCCTGCGGCTTGGGCCACCACCAGCACCTTGTCGACCGTCAGCAGTTTGCCAGTGGGACGCAAGGGCTCGCAGCCCATCCGGGTGAATTGCTCGTCCAGCCACCCCTTGCCGCCTCGTGCGGCATCGGTTGCACCTCGTTAAGATCCATCCGCGCCAGGGGACTGCTTTGAAAAGTGACTGTGACTTCGCTGCGCATGGTTACCTCAGCATCAAGAACAACAAGCTCAATAAGATAAAAGCGAGCATGGGCGCGTCATCAAGTCTGGCAATCCCCTGAAACCCGCGCGTTACGCGGCCGCGTCGCCGCCGTCGGCGCTTTGACGCCTGACAGCTTACCTGCGCCCGAGTTGCACAGGCGCCGTCAAGTCCACCGTCAGCGAAGAACGAGGTGGTCTGGAAAGCGCGGATTTGGGGACCGTGGACAGCACCCCCGCCACACTGTTGGGCGGATATTCGGACGCGACTTCCTGATGGCTACCTAAACTGGCGGCCCCGGCCTTTTCAGGTGTCGTCGTGACGGAACGGGCGAAATACAAGCAGGCCAAATCCCGTGCCAATTGGGCCTGCGTCAGCCCGGTCCGCCGCCGCAGGTCATCGAAGCCGCCGGGTTCGGAAGACAGTTCGCGCAGCAACAGTAGCTGCGAGTCCCTGAGCCAGCGCTGCGGCACACCGGGCGAATGCCGAAAATAGACCGGCTTGCTGCGATAGCCCGGCGGCAGCACATCGCGTTCGGTGCGCTGGGCGTAAATCCAGCGCAGCTGTGTCAGGCTGCTGTGCAGAAAATGTTCGGGAATGTCATGCGCCTCGCGCGGGCGCCGGTCCCAGCGGGCCAGGGCGAAATCAACCGGCTCGGCGCTGGGTGAAATACCGATGCGCCACTCGTAAAAATCCATCACCGCCAGCAGGCTGCCCTTATGACTCACATGGTAAATGCCGGGCTGCAACTGGCTTTCGCGCTCGACCAGTTTCCCGCCGAGCACAAATTGGGAGCGCAGGGGCCGCAGCCAGCCTTCGAACTGCTTCAGCACTTTGTACAGGCTGGCGTCCGAAGCCGGATCAAAGGTGTACATCGGATCGAGATCACTGGACGTCAGCGGCAGGGAAAAGGCGATCGGGCGGTCAACCTCCTCCAGGTTGAGCTGCACCGCGCGTTCCGTCGGCAGGCCGGCCAGGATTTTCAGGGTACTGGCACTGAGCGGGCGGCTCTTCTCGCCGCTGACCAGCCAGGCATCGGCCTCCGCGAACGCGCCAACATGCCAGGTCGGCCAGCCCCTGGGCAGCTGGCTGAGCAGCAAGTTCAGTTGCTCACGCTGCTCCGGGGTAAATCCGGCCATGCCCAACCAGAGAACAGGTTGCTCAAATGACATGATGCTTTCCCGAAACGCTTTATACGCTTCTGATTGGATGCAACGGGTGTACGGTACAACACTTGGTAACAATAAGTAATTAATTTAACACTGCTGCGGTTAAATGAACATCCCCTATAT
>JBKJZS010000555.1:0-1424 GCA_046714915.1 Polaromonas sp.
TCCGTGGCCAGACAAAGAACACGGTTCGCCAGAAACTCTTCAAGAGGCTGGTCCGCAAGCAATCCACGGATCTCCTGCACAAACTGCAACATATCGGCCAAATGCGCCGGCGTGCGATCAACCGTCATTCAAAAACGAGCCGCAATTGCGGCTCAATGGCCTTGCGCCGGTAGGAGTTGCGCAGGATGGAGGGAAAAGCAAGGTCAATTTTGCGTCCGTCAAACGCTGCAGACAGCTCGTCTTGCATGTCAACCAGGGCAAAGCCGCTGGGCGCCTCTCCCGGAATAAACTCCACCAGCAAATCCACATCGCTCTCAGGGCGTTCCTGACCTATTGCTGCAGACCCAAACATGCTCATCTTGCGGACATGGTAGCGCCGGCAGATTTCGGCAATCCGTGAGCGTTGAGCCGGCGCAATGTTCATGCTGCAAAGTATGCGCTGGACACTTTAAACATCAATATTCGCAGCCCGCAGCGCATTCGTCTGAATAAACTCGCGCCGCGGTTCGACCTCATCGCCCATCAGCATGGTGAACACATGGTCGGCTTCGATGGCGTCGTCGATCTGCACGCGCAGCAGGCGGCGCACGGTGGGGTCCATGGTGGTTTCCCACAGCTGGGCCGGATTCATCTCTCCCAGGCCTTTGTAGCGCTGGCGGGCGGTGGCGCCTTCGGCCTGGGTAATCAGCCAGGCCATCGCGTCGCGGAAGGTCTCTACTTTTTCTTCCTTCTGACGCTCGCCTTCGCCACGGAAGACTTTGGCGCCCTCACTCATCAGCCCTTTAAACGTTGACGCCGCCTCGGCCAGTGCCGCGTAGTCGGCGCCATGCACAAAGTCTTGCGTCAACACGCTGCTCTTGACGTTGCCGTGGTGGCGGCGGCTGATGCGCAAAATCGGCTTGTCACTGCGGACGTCAAACTCACCCGCCACTTCAGCGGTCGGCAAACGGGCCTGCAGCGCAGTGGCTGAGCGTTCGGCGTCTTCCACGGTGTCCAGATTCAGCGCCACGCCATCAGCAATCGCCTTCAGTGCTTCCGCGTCCATGTAGCCGCGCAAGCGGCCAATTACCGACTCGGCCAGCTGGTGCTTGCGCGCCAGTTCCGCCAGGGTGTCGCCGGCCAGCAGCGTGCCCCGGCCGTTGGAGGGGTCGGCGCCGGTTTGCACGGACGCGTCTTTCAGCGCAATCTTCAACAGGAAGCTGTCGAGCGCTGCGCTGTCCTTGAGGTACTGCTCTTCCTTACCCGACTTGACCTTGTACAAGGGCGGCTGCGCAATGTAGATGTGGCCGCGCTCGACCAGCTCCGGCATCTGGCGGTAAAAGAAGGTCAGCAGCAGGGTGCGTATGTGCGCGCCGTCCACGTCGGCGTCGGTCATGATGATGATGCGGTGGTAGCGCAGCTTGGCGACGTTGAAGTCGTCGTTG
>JBKJZS010000556.1:0-3563 GCA_046714915.1 Polaromonas sp.
GCGCACGGCCATGCGTGAGCTTCAAGTACTGGCCGCGGGCATCGATCTGGCCTTGGAGCTGCCGCTTGTCGATGCGTTTAGAGACCTGGGTCGGCACCGCGACCACAGCCATATGCTGCTGAGCCAGCAGCCGCAGATCGAGGCGGCAGGCGGCCCGGCGCTGGACGCCAATCGTCTCGACGCCGACATTCCCGATCCCGGGGCCGTCGCGCGTGTACCCGCGTTTCAGGACGCCTTGCTTTGCCTCAATGGCTTCATCCATGGCGAGCAGGGCAAGGACGGCCCGGACCACAAAACGGCGAAGAAAGTGCTGCAGGCGCGGCTCATGAAACTTCGCTCGCAGGTGGTGAAAGACGGCAGAAAATTCCTCGCGCTGGACGAAACCCGGCAACACCAGGTGCGCAAGCGCCTCAAGCGGCTGCGTTACCTCGCCGAGTTTGCGGCGCCGCTTTTTTCTGCCCGGAAAACCAGGGCCTTTGTCGCCAGCCTGAAACCGGTACAGGACGCGCTCGGCCTGTACAACGATGAACTCATGGCGTTGCAGGCCTACCGCAGCTTCGCCGACCAAGACCCACAGGCCTGGTTCGGCGTTGGCTGGCTGAGTGCGCGACGCACGCCCAATGCCAGGGTGTGCCTGCATGAACTCCAGGCCTTCGCCAAGGTCAGCCCGTTTTGGGAGTGATTGCTCGCGTGCCCTGACGACGACAGGCTGCTATTCAGATTTTCTTTCGACCTGTGCCTCGGATTGCCACTCGGCGGTGTTCTGGAAACGCTCCCTCAGAAATTCGAGAAACAGCCGCACCCGGCCAGGCATGTTTCGCCTGCTTGGATACACCGCGTAGATGTCGAGCCCGGTTGGCTGGTAGGCCGACAGCACGATCTGGAGCAAATCTTCCTGGATGTCCCGCGTCACCATGTAGTTGGGATGCATCGAAATGCCATGCCCAAGAAGTGCGGCGTGCCGCAGCGGCTCGCCAAAGTTTGAACGCATCGGCCCACTAACACGCACTGACTTTTTGCCTTCAGGTCCCGTAAACGTCCAGAAATTGGTGGGCGATTTCAGGGCGTGGACCAGGCAATCATGCTGCGACAAATCTTCCAGGGTTTGCGGATCGCCCCTGGCTGCCAGATACGATTTGGCGGCGACCAGCAACTGTGGAACGCTGCCCAGCTTCTGGGCAACCAGGCTGGTGTCTTTCAAGGTAGGGGCGATGCGCAAGGACAGATCGAGCCCTTCACCCGCTATATCAGCCCTGCCATCGTCAAGATGCATCGCAAACTGGATATCCGGATGCATCGCGGAAAAGGAGGTGACGAGAGGGACCAGGTGGGCTGCGCCAAACGACGGTGGCGTGCCGATTCGAATCGTTCCTTTCGGAGACCTCACTGCTCCGCGAACTGCCGCTTCCACCCCCTCGAAGCGGTCCAGTAAATCCTGCCCTGTTTCCAGCAGGGACAGTCCCGCTTCAGTCAGGCTGACGCTTTTGGTGGTGCGGGAAAGCAACTGGGCACCGAGCATTTCTTCCAGCCACTTCACATGCTTGGTGACGTTTCCCTTGGCCATTCCAAGGCGCACCGCAGCCGCAGAAAAACTGCGCCCTCGTGCCACCTCTGCAAATACTTCAATCGCTCTTAGTCGGTCCATAATGAGATTACTGTTTCCAGATCGGGAACAATATATTCCGCTTCAGAGTCTATGCCGAATGAGGGCAAATACCTAAAATCCGCTCAACGTTATGGGCAGCCGCTATATGCGCGGTGTCCGGCCAACGATGCCAGCCCGAGAAAAAGAGGACATCCTGATGACCATTGATGCCGCCAAGTCGCTGCCGGAATGCATGCAGGTGACGCATCAATTTTTCTATTTTCTCGACGAGTCAAAGTACGACGATCTGGTCTCGCTGTTCACCCCAAACGGTAGCTGGCACCGCCAGGGCGAGCTCCTGACAGGCCGTGAGCAGATCATGCAGGCCCTGTTAAAAAGATCATCGACACAGCGCATCCGCCACGTGATCACCAACGGCTTCATCGAATCGCAATCGCTGGGTCAGGTCCAGATGGTGGCTTACATGGTGGCTTATCGCTTCGATGACGGTGCGCTGCATACCGGGGCGGTGGAAATCAACCGACCCTTGCGCATGTCTGTGGTGCGCACCTCGCTGCGCCAAACTGATTGCGACTGGAAGGTTGCTGAAATGACGCTTACACCTGAATTTGAGTTTGTGCGCGACGCGGCATCCCGCCAGACGCGGAAATGAATACCGCGTTGCTCGCCGACCCGTCGCAGGCGGCGGCCTGGTAATTTTCGAGACCTGAATTAACGGAGATATTCCTCATGAAATTTATAGAAAGTGGACAGTCGCTTGGCGCCCGTGTCGAAGATATCGATCTCTCGAAACCGCTGTCCGATGATGCGTTCAGGCAACTGGAGCAGGCGCTCGGCAAGTACGGCGTGCTGAGTTATCCGAAGCAGACCCTGACGTCTTTGCAATTGAAGAATTTTGCCGAACGCTTTGGCCGCCTGGAGATCAACGTCGCCAACCTGTACCAGGAGCCTGGTCTGCCCGAGGTCATGATCCTTTCCAACAAGGTCGAAAACGGCAAGCCACTCGGCCTGAGCGATGCGGGGCAAGACTGGCATACCGACATGTCCTACAGCAGCATGATTGCTTTCACCAATGTGCTGTACGGCATCGAAATCCCTCACCGCGATGGCGAACCCCTGGGCAACACCGAATTCTGCAATATGCATGCAGCGTATGACGACCTGCCCGAGGAACTAAAGACCCGGCTGGCGGACATGACCATCACGCACGATTTCGCCAAATTCTGGGACAAGATGCGCCGTGAAAAAGGCAGCACCCGAGCAGCGCTGACGGACGCGCAGCGCAAGGCCAAGCCGCCGGTCTCGCAGCCGGTCTTCCTGACGCACCCCATCACCGGTAAGAAAGTGCTGTATGCGAATCCGGGCTATTCGATGCGCATCAATGAATTGCCGGAAGAAGAAAGCGAGCGCATTCTGGCGTTTCTTTTTGAGCATCAATTGCAGCCCAAGTACCAGTACCGCCATCGCTGGAGCGTGGGCGACGTGCTGATGTGGGACAACATGGGCACGCTGCATAACGCGGTGGCCGATTACCGGCCCGACGAGCACCGCTACATCAAGCGGTGCCAGGTGATGGCAAACCGTTATTTTGAGAAAAGTAACGCGTGAAACGCATGGCTTACCGCGCTGCAGCGGCTCGCGACGCGAGACCTGTTCGCGTCGAGCTGCCGCTAAACGGCACGATCAATACCCGCCTTGGCTAAATCCTGGCCCTTTTGACCCTTGTTTTTCCACAATTGAAGGAGCACGACATGCACGCTGAAAATATCCATCACCTGGCCTCCCCGGTCCGCGCCTCGGTCAGCCCCGTAGAATGGGCCGTGCGCGTCGATCTGGCCGCCGCCTATCGCCTGGTGCATGAGGACGGCTGGACGGACATGATCTTCAACCATATCTCGGTGCGCGTGCCGGGGGCCGACGATCATTTCCTGCTCAACGCCTACGGACTGGCCTACGA
>JBKJZS010000557.1:0-6917 GCA_046714915.1 Polaromonas sp.
GTCAACCCCCGCGTCTCAAGAATGAACTCCGCTGACAAATTGCTCTCCGGCTGTATCGGTGAATTGACGAGCGCACAGGCCCGCAACAAGAAAGGTGATGCTAACGAGCTACTCTGCGCCGCGGTAGCGGGTTAGGACTTAGGTAGTTTTACTAGCTGCGCGGCAGTTTGCTCAACGCGCGTGCGTCACACCGCCATCGACCACCAAGGTCGAGCCCACCACGTAGTCACCCGCGCGTGAGGCCAGATAAATCGCCGCGCCGGCCATGTCGGCGTCCTGGCCCAGCCGCCCGGCTGGAATGCGTGCGGCGACCACGTCACCGTGGTCCCTGGCGTCCTTGTTCATGTCCGACGCAAACGCGCCTGGGGCAATGGCGCTGACCACAATGTTGTCCTTGATCAGGCGCAACGCCATGCGGCGGGTCAGCTGGATCAGGCCGGCCTTGCTGGCTGCGTAAGAATAGGTTTCCATCGGATTCACCGAGATGCCGTCGATGGAGGCGATGTTGATCACCTTGGCCGGACGTTGTTCACCGGCCTTGCGCAATAAGGCGATCAATGCCTGCGTCAGAAAGAACGGGGCCTTGAGGTTCAGATCCAGGACCTTGTCCCAGCCGCTTTCCGGAAACTCGTCAAACGGGGCGGCCCAGGCGGCCCCGGCGTTGTTCACCAGGATGTCCAGTTGCGATTCGTGCGCGGTGTAAGCCGCAGCCAGTGCCTGGGCGCCCTCCACGGTGGACACATCGGCCGGCAGCGAAATGCAGTGGCCCAGGCTGGAGAGCTCCTGGGCGGTCTGGTCACAGGCGCCTGCCTTGCGCGCCGAGATGTAGACGCGCGCACCCTGCGCCAGAAAGCCGGCGGCAATCATGCGGCCGATGCCGCGCGATCCGCCCGTAATTAGCGCTGTGCGTCCCTGGAGGGAAAAGAGATCGTTCATGGCTGCTCCTGTAGCTGGGTCCGGTGGAATGGGATGCGGTTCAGACGCAGCTTATCCCGGATCCGGGCGACGAGCCGTCGCCGGCGTGTCTGCCCCAAGCCTTGGAGCCGCCGACCGGTGAACCGGTGGACCGGTGGACCGGGAGTCGCGCTGTATTCAAAAGAGGACTGAAATCGTCATTTTCAGCTTGGTTTATGTATCAAATCGGGTTTTAGCCCTTTTGAAATGGGCGTATCAAGCTATCAAAAAAGGAGCAAATTTGCCGCCGCTACCACCCGACAGGCAGGCAGCCAGACGCCCCGGCCACTATTTAGCCATTGGGTGGCTGGAGGTCGAGGGGGCTCGCCGGGGCTGTTCTTCGGAAGCTCCGGTCAGCCCAAGGGTCCGGAGTCACCTTCCCCCAGCCCAGCTTCGCCAGCGCGGTTTTTACGCATCTCAGGTCCAACATGCAGGGCGGAGGTCCGGGCCGAGACGAGGAACTTTCCTACAGCCAAGTCGCTGCCTGCAGCGATAAGGTGGAGGGAGCAGCAAGTTGCGAAGGAGAAGACCATGCGAGTGGACATTTACCGCCGAGCCGAATCCAGGCATCACTATTCTTACCTGGCCGTGCCCGAAGGCCGGCCGATTCCCCAGGAGGCAATCAACACCGATTGGGAGTCCGAAGCCCGGGCCGTGGAAATGGGCGAAAAGGCCGAGCAGGTCAGCCACTACGACATTCCCAGCCCCGAGCAGCAAATCGCCGAAAAAGGCTATGCCATTACCAGCGTGAATGGCAGCCGGGGCGCCGGCCAATAAGCCTTGCGCTGACTGCGGCTCATTGCCCCCGGGCGGCGGCTTCCCGGAGCTTGTCTTTCTTGCTCGGGCGTTTGCCTTTGACGCCACCCGTGGAGGGTGTGCCGGGGGCACTGTCAGCGGATGGGGTGACTGCCGTCGCGGCGGTCTGTAGCGGTTCAAATCCCGCAACCTGTTCGCGCGGCAGGCTCAGGCGTTGGTGTTTTTCAATCAGACGGAAATGCGCTTCAGTGTCTGCACTGACAAAGCTCAGAGCCACACCACTTTCCCCTGCGCGGCCGGTGCGGCCGATGCGGTGAATGTAGTCCAGTGCCGAGCGCGGCAGGTCGTAGTTCACGACGACGGGCAGTTGCGCAATATCAATGCCCCGGGCGGCGACATCGGTGGCGATCACGACTTTCAGCCGGGAGGCCTTGAAGTCAGCCAGCACCTGCGTGCGTTTGCCCTGGCTCAACTCGCCGTGAAAAGGCTCGGCGTTGATGCGGACCTTGCGCAGCTTGTCGGCCACCATTTCAGCGGCGTGTTTGGTGGCGACGAAAACCAGCACCCGGCGCCAGGCGTTTTTCTGTATCAGGTGCCGCAACAGCTGGGTGCGCCGGCCCGCATCCACCGCAAGGGACCGCTGCACGATGTCGGGCTGGGTGTGTGGCTCGGAGGGCACCTCGATGCGGACCGGGTCGCGCAGCAGCTTTTGTGCGAGCGCTTGCACGGCCGGCGGAAAGGTGGCCGAGAAAAACAGGTTCTGGCGCTGCAACGGAAGCAGCGCGAGGATGCGCCCCAGTTCGTCGGCAAAACCCAGGTCGAAGAGGCGGTCCGCTTCATCGAGCACCAAGGTCGTGACGCCGGACAGCGCCAGTGCGTTGTGATCTATCAGGTCCAGCAAGCGGCCGGGGGTGGCGACCACGATGTCGGCGCCGCCGCGCATGCGCATCATTTGCGGGTTGATGGACACGCCGCCAAACACCATGGCGACCTTCAAAGCCTGCGGCAGGTGTTGCGCCAGGCCGCGGAAAACCTCGCCAACCTGGGCCGCCAGCTCGCGCGTGGGAACCAGGATCAGCGCGCGAACCCGCCGCGGTTTTTCGCTCGGGCTCTGTTGCAACTGCTGCAGGACTGGCAGCACAAATGCCGCCGTTTTGCCCGAGCCGGTTTGTGCCGAGCCCAGCAAGTCGCGGCCCTGCAGGATCGCGGGGATGCCCGCTGCCTGGATGGGTGTGGGCGTCAGATAAGCGCTGGCGCTGGCAGCGCGTAGCAGGGCAGGGGACAAACCCAGTGAGGAAAATGGCATGAAGAGGCGCTTGGTGGGGTGAGAATAGGTCCGGACTAGCCAGTTTAAGCTGCCGGATCGCCGGGGCCGGTCATGGGGGGAAGTCGCATAATCGACAGCTTGCGAATCAGGACCTCCCACACTGATCATCGACCGACCTAAAGGCAATTGTGAAAAAAACGTTCAAATTGAACATCGACGGCAAAAACCGCGACCGCGTGCTGGACGCCATCAAGCATGACATCCGGAAATACGTCAAAAGGCAAAGACGGGTGGCGCTGCCCGAGGGGGTGGACTACTGGGATTTTGATTGCAAGTTCGGCACCCGTGAAGACAATGCGACCGGGGTTCATTTCGCGACCATCATGGCTTTGATTGACGCGGTCGCCAAGGAGGGGGGAGACGCGTTTTATCTCGAACTGCTGGCCAAAGCGGGCCATCGCACCGCCAGGCC
Source organism: Polaromonas sp. (assembly GCA_046714915.1). Lineage (GTDB taxonomy): Bacteria > Pseudomonadota > Gammaproteobacteria > Burkholderiales > Burkholderiaceae_C > Polaromonas. The sequence goes on from JBKJZS010000557.1 coordinate 3,450, forward strand.
GGCGACTGCCGGGGATGATGCGCAGGCCCAGCCATAAGCTGCTGCTCCGCGAACACGACGGCAAGACGATGGGCCTGACCTTGAATTACCTCGACTTTGACTACAGCGAGGACACGCTGGGCGCCGGTACGTTTGACGCGGTGGCGTCTGTCCGGTCCGAGAAAGTCGACGCGGTCCGCGCTGAAATCGCGCAGGTGCTCGATTGGGCGCATTCTGCTTTTCCGGCCCTGCGGGCGCCGCTGGACGAGGGGGGAGAGTGGGACTTCAACCTGCACGGCCTGCGGGAATGGACGGCGTTAGAAACCATGGACTACGACGAGAAAACGCGGCAGTTCGCGGTCCAGCTGGGCCCGTCCGCGCCACCCCGGCATACAGTGACCTTGTCGCTCAGCGGCAGCCCGCAATTTTGTGCCGCCTTCAGGCAGCGCTTTGATCCCGCATAGAAAAGACCCGTTGGGTGGGTACGGCTTCAAGCCTCATGCCCGTACTGCAACCCGAAAGTAGCGGAACAAAGGAAAGTGATGGATGCGTGCCCTGGGCACGGCGCAAGCCGCAGTGACGGCTGGCCGCCTTCGCACGGCTTGCCACGCCGCGCTGGGTGCGAAGACGCGCTTTCATGTTTCGATTTTTCGGGTTGCAGTACTAGGGCAAACCGAGCGCGTGAAAAACCTGCAGCGCCGCCCAGGCGTCGTTGGCCGAATACACAATCTGGCTATCCGAAAGCTGCCGGTTGGCCCAGTTCGAGGTCGTGGCTTTCCTCGACTTCAGAAAACGCCGATTAAACACCACGGCCACGGCGCCCCTGACGCCGATCTCTTTGGAATAGCCTTTTTTCCTGAAAACCACATTGAGATCAAGCACATTTTTGGGATGAACGCCCAAAGTGCGCAGGATCTGCTGGTGGTCGCTGGCGAGCCCGAACCCGACCTTGGTGATGCTGTCCGATTCAAGCAGGGCCGAGACGGCCTCGCGGCAGCCCGCGTCATGCAGCTGGAAGACATAAGCCTTGTGCAGTGTGGAAAACTGCACGACGTGCGGTCCGGCGGAGATCTGGTCCCTGGCAAAGGTCGGTTTCGACTCCGTGTCAAAACCGAGCACCGTGCTGGTCGCCAGCGCCTGGAATGCCTGGTCGGATTCCTGTCGTGTAGAAACGACGACGATATCGTTCAGCCCGAGGCGGCCCAGGGGTTCAAGTCCTGACATCTCCTCTTTGGTCGGCGAGGGTATAGGGGGCATGGTTTAACCTGGAAACTGCAGTGGGACGCGACCGCAGAGACCGTCCTGGGCGGTTAAGGCGAGCCAGCGCTGCGGACGCCTTTCCGCAAAGAGGCGCGACGCGGCAAGCGCGCGCCGGGACGACGAAATCGGGCCCGTAGCGCTGTCACTCCCAAGGAGAGCTCGTGCCCTTTTATTGCTCGGCAAAAGCGCGCTCAATCACGAAGTCGCCGGGCCTGGAGGTGTTTCCCTCCTTGAACCCGGTTTTTTCAAGCATGTGTTTCAAGTCCTTGAGCATCCCCGGACTGCCGCAAATCATCACCCGGTCATGCGCCGGGTCCAGCGCGTCCAATTGCAGATCGGCAAACATCTTGCCACTCTCCATCAAGTCGGTGACGCGGCCCATATTGCGATAGCTTTCTCGGGTCACGGTAGGGTAATAAAGAAGTTGCTTGGAAACCAGATCCCCAAGAAACTCGTGTCGGGGCAGGTGGTCCACGACCAGATCGTGGTACGCCAGCTCGTCGGCCTGGCGCACGCCATGAACAAGAACGATCTGCTCGAATTGCTCGTAGGTTGCCGGATCGCGGATGATGCTCATGAAGGGGGCCAGGCCGGTGCCGGTCGAAAGCAGGTATAGCCGCTTGCCGGGAAGCAGGTAGTCAATGACCAAAGTGCCGGTGGGTTTGCGCCCGACGATGATCGTGTCACCGACCTTGATGTGCTGAAGCCGGGACGTCAGGGGACCTGCGGCCACTTTGATGCTGAGAAACTCAAGATGGTCTTCGTGGTTGGGGCTCACTATGCTGTAGGCCCGCAGCAGAGGTTTGTCGTTGACTCGAAGACCAATCATCGTGAAGTGGCCGTTGCTGAACCGCAAGGATTTATCGCGGGTGGTGGTGAAGGTAAACAGGCGGTCGGTCCAGTGGTGGACTGACAGCACCTGTTCTTCGTTAAAAGCGCTCATGGTGATGGGTCAGGGGGTGGTTGGAGTGGGATCGGGGTGGGGGGTGAAGTCTTCAGCGGTCGATCGATGCTCGCCAGCTTACCCGTTTTGCCGTTCCATTGCTCCGCCGCCGGCAGGACTGGGGTGCGCCTGGAGAGGGCGGGGACAGCTTGACCAAGTGCTCGTTAAAAAGAGCTTGAGCCGCTCGGATGTGTCATGTCATGCAGAGGCTGGCTGGGGGGCCAGCAGCCTGATAGAGGCTAGCTTCTGGCGCGACATCGCACAATAGCGACAGCATGCAAGGGTAAATCCATGAAGTTAGGATCGGGACAGTCGTCGTTCAAGTCAGTGACCGACACTTGCCGCGTGTGGCCGAATTGCAGAGTCACGAAATTAAGGGTGAAAATGGACTTCGGTTACCCGAGCTCATGACAACACGATCTGGTTCATGACAAGTAGGAGTTTTATGAAGATTCACCACAAATTGCTGAGTACCCTGACTTTTCTGGGTTTGATGACCTCACTTGTGACCGTCCAGGCACAAAATGTCATAAAAATCGGCGAAATCAATAGCTACAAAGCCCAGCCGGCTTTTCTGGAGCCCTACAAGAAGGGCATGGAGCTGGCCGTTGAGGAGATTAACGCCTCCGGTGGCATCAACGGCAAGAAAGTACAGCTTTTCATTCGGGACGACAACGCCAATCCCGGCGACGCGGTGCGGGCTGCCGAGGAACTCGTATCCCGAGAGAAAGTTCACGTGCTGACCGGCTCGTTTCTTTCCCATATTGGCCTGGCACTGACGGATTTTGCGAAACAAAAGAAGTTTTTCTTTCTGGCTGCAGAGCCTTTGACCGACAAAATAGTTTGGCAAAATGGCAACCGCTATACCTTTCGTTTGCGCGCCTCCACCTACATGCAGGTGGCCATGCTGGTTCCGGAAGCGGCTGCGATGAAGAAAAAGCGCTGGGCGGTGGTGTATCCCAACTATGAGTACGGCCAGTCTGCAGCGGCCAGCTTCAAGACGCTGCTGAAGGCGGCGCAACCCGATGTGGAGTTCGTCGCCGAGCAGGCGCCGCCGCTGGGCAAGGTCGACTCCGGAAGCGTGGTTCAGGCTATCGCTGATGCCAAGCCTGATGCGATCTTCAACGTACTGTTTGGCGCCGATCTGTCGAAGTTCGTTCGCGAAGGCAACACCCGCGGCTTGTTCCAGGGTCGTGAAGTCGTCAGCCTGCTGACCGGCGAGCCCGAGTACCTCGAGCCGCTGAAGGAAGAGGCGCCGGTCGGCTGGATCGTTACCGGCTATCCGT
>JBKJZS010000558.1:0-10265 GCA_046714915.1 Polaromonas sp.
TGTGAAGTATGAACCGTTCGCCCTGAGCCGCCTGTCCTGAGCACCGTCGAAGGGGTCGAAGGGCTGCGCTGGCTTCGACAAGCTCAGCCCGAACGGAAATGAAGACTTCATCGGGCCGGAGCAATAGCGCTTATGCTGTAGATCGGGAACAGGCTCTTATGGCTCCCGCCCTTTCAATTCGGACGCAGGCAGCTATTAAAAGTGTAGCGTATCCACGGTGCTGCCCAACTGCAGCCAGCGTTGCGCCGCGGCTTGCAAGGCGGTTGCCTGCCCCGTGGTGAACAGCTTGATCTGGCCTGCAGCCGTTGCGGCGGGGGCACGAGTCTGCGGCTCAGCGGCGGCCAGTCTCAACCGGGTTTGGCGCGCGACGGGTTCACCAGTGTCCACGAACTGCACGTCCGGCCCGATCAGGGCGCGCAGCGCTTCGCTGGCAAACGGGTAGTGGGTGCAGCCGAGCACCAGGGTGTCTATTGAACCATTTTTCAAGCCAAATTGGTCCATAGCCCCCGTATAACGGGCGCAGATAGCTATCATTTCTCTAGCATCCCCGCTTTCGGCGCTGCGCTCTATGGCGTCGGCCAGGCCGTCGCAGGGCTGCAGAACAAACTCCGCCTGAGTTGCCAGCGAGTCCCGCAGCAACTTGAACTTCGCGCTGGCCAAGGTGCTGCGTGTGGCCATCACACCGATGCGCCGGGTCCGGCTCAGCAGGACGGCGGGCTTGAGCGCCGGCTCCACGCCGATGATGGGCAGGCCGGGGTGCTCGGCGCGCAGGCAGTCTATGGCCGCCGCGGTGGCCGTGTTGCAGGCGATGACCAGCGCCTTGATGTTGTGCCGGACGAGGTGTGTAGTGATGGCGCGCGAGCGCGCCATCACATGGGCTTCGTCGCGCTCGCCATAAGGTGCGTGGCCGCTGTCGGCGACGTAGATGAAATTTTCAAGCGGCAGTTCGGCACGCAGCGCCTTGAGGACGCTCAGGCCACCGATGCCGCTGTCGAAAACGCCAATCAAGTTATGGGCCCCCACGGTTGCTCACTGCGTGTAGCGCCCTGCCCCCCGAGGGGGCCGCTGCGCCTGCGGACTGGCAAAGCCAGATCCGCGGCCCCTGCCTGGATTAAGATGGGCACCGCGGCTGTCCAATGCAGTTTGTGTTCTGCTATCGCGACCACTGCTCAAACGCTGGTGACCGGGATTTTCTTGAACTCGCCGGTGGCAATCTTTTTCTGCCACTCGGCCGGGCCGGTGATGTGGGCGCTGGTGCCGCCCGAATCCACCGCCACGGTCACTGGCATGTCGACCACGTCAAACTCGTAAATCGCCTCCATGCCCAGATCGGCAAAACCCACGACCTGGGCGCTCTTGATGGCCTTGCTGACCAGGTAAGCGGCGGCGCCGACCGCCATCAGGTAGGCGCTTTGGTGCTTCTTGATGGCTTCAATCGCGACCGGACCGCGCTCGGCCTTGCCAATCATCGAGATCAGGCCGGTTTGGGACAGCATCATGTCGGTAAAACCGTCCATGCGAGTGGAGGTCGTCGGGCCGGCCGGACCGACCGCTTCACCGGCCACCGGGTCCACCGGGCCCACGTAATAAATCACGCGGTTGGTGAAATCGACCGGCAGCTTCTCGCCCTTGGCCAGCATGTCGGCAATACGCTTGTGCGCGGCATCGCGGCCGGTCAACATCTTGCCGGAGAGCAGGAGTGTCTGACCCGGCCTCCAGCTGGCGACCTCGGCTTTGGTCAGGGTGTCGAGGTTGACCTTTTGGCTCTTGACGTAGTCGGGCGTCCAGTTGACGTTGGGCCAGAGGTCCAGGCTGGGCGGGGTCAGGTAGACCGGGCCGCTGCCGTCGAGCACAAAATGCGCGTGGCGCGTGGCGGCGCAGTTCGGAATCATGGCCACCGGCTTGCTGGCCGCGTGGGTGGGATACATCTTGATCTTGACATCGAGCACGGTGGTCAGGCCACCCAGGCCTTGCGCGCCTATGCCCAGCGCGTTGACCTTGTCAAACAGTTCCAGGCGCAACTCTTCGGTTCTAGTGAGTTTCTGGCCCGCCGAGGACTTGGCCTGCAGCTCGTACATGTCGAGGTCGTCCATCAGGCTTTCCTTGGCCATCAGCACGGCTTTTTCAGCGGTGCCGCCAATGCCTATGCCCAGCATGCCGGGCGGGCACCAGCCGGCGCCCATGGTCGGCACGGTTTTGAGCACCCAGTCCACCACCGAGTCGCCCGGATTGAGCATGACCAGCTTGCTTTTGTTTTCAGAGCCGCCGCCTTTGGCCGCCACCGTCACGTCGAATTTGTTGCCGGGAACGATCTCGGTGAAAATCACGGCCGGCGTGTTGTCTTTGGTGTTTTTGCGGTCGAACTGCGGGTCGGCCACCACACTGGCGCGCAGGGTGTTGTCGGGGTGGTTGTAGCCTTGGCGCACACCTTCGTTGATGGCGTCCTCCAGGCTGCCGGTGAAGCCCTCAAGTTTGATGTCCATGCCGACCTTCAAAAACACATTGACGATGCCGGTCTCCTGGCAGATCGGGCGGTGCCCGGTTGCGCTCATTTTGCTGTTGGTCAAAATCTGCGCAATCGCATCCTTGGCCGCCGGGCTCTGTTCCCGCTCATACGCGCGCGCCAGGTGGGCGATGTAGTCGGCCGGGTGGTAGTAGCTGATGTATTGCAGGGCGGCGGCAACGGATTCAATCAGGTCGGCTTGTTTGATGAGGGTTGTCATGGTCAGGTGCTTCGTGGGATGGATGGCTTTTCAGGGCGGCAGCCGTGTGCTAGTGTGGTGCTGCATGCTTGACGGTACCCATAAAACCGATGGATTTTTGTTCAGGGCAAGGCGCAAACGCAGCCATAGTCCGACTATGGCGAGAATTTGCATCGCCGTCCTGGGAAAAAAGACGCGGTTTTAGGTGCCGGATAGCGTGCAACACCACACCAAGGTAGGTGCCAACCCGTATTTTGACAGGTAACCCAGCACCATGAGCACGAGCATGAAGACACCTCTTCACACACGCACAGAGCGCGACACCTTTGGACCGATCGACGTGCCCGCCGATCGCCTCTGGGGCGCCCAAACCCAGCGCTCGCTGCAGAACTTCGACATTTCCGGCGAGCAGCAGCCGCGCGAAATCATCCGGGCGCTGGTGCTGGTCAAACGGGCCTCGGCCAGCGTCAATCTGGCGCTGGGCCTGCTGGACGACAAAAAGGCGCAGGCCATTGTTGCCGCGGCCGACGAGGTGATGGCCGGCCAGCATGCCGGCGAGTTCCCCCTGGTGGTCTGGCAGACCGGCTCGGGCACACAGACCAATATGAACGTCAACGAGGTGCTGGCCAACCGCGCCAGCGAGCTGCTCGGCGGTGAGCGCGGCGAGGCCCGGCTGGTGCATCCGAATGACGACGTCAACCGCAGCCAGTCGTCCAACGATGTGTTTCCCACGGCCATGCATGTGGCGGCGGTGGACGCCATCACGCACAGGCTGCTGCCGGCGATTGACAAACTGCGCGGCACGCTGGCACGCAAGGCGCAGGATTTTGACTGCATCGTCAAGATAGGCCGGTCCCATTTGCAGGACGCCACGCGGCTGACCCTGGGCCAGGAGTTTTCCGGCTACGTCGCGCAGCTGGCGCATGGCGAGCGGCACCTGCGCGCAGCCTTGCCGCATCTGTGTGAACTGGCGCTGGGCGGCACGGCCGTGGGCACCGGGCTGAACGCGCCCAAGGGCTATGCCGAGCAGGCCGCGGCGGAACTGGCGCGGCTGACCGGCCTGCCGTTTGTGACGGCACCCAACAAGTTTGAAGCCATGGCCTCCTGCGATGCGCTGGTGCATGCGCACGGCGCGCTCAAGACGCTGGCCGCCAGCATGATGAAAATCGCCAATGATGTGCGATGGCTGGCCAGCGGACCACGCAGCGGCATCGGCGAGCTGACAATTCCCGAAAACGAGCCAGGCTCGTCCATCATGCCCGGTAAAGTCAACCCGACGCAGAGCGAAGCGGTGACCATGCTCTGCTGCCAGGTATTCGGCAATGATGTGGCCATCAACCTGGGTGGCGCTTCAGGCAATTTCGAGCTCAATGTGTTTCGCCCCATGATCGCCCACAACTTCCAGCAGTCGGTTCGCTTGCTGGGCGATGGCATGGTGAGCTTTAATGACCACTGCGCGGCAGGCATTGAGCCCAACCGTGCTCGCATCGCCGAGCTGGTGGATCGCTCATTGATGCTGGTCACGGCGCTGAACCCGCACATTGGCTACGACAAGGCTGCCCAGATCGCCAAGAAAGCGCATCAACAAGGCAGCAGCTTGCGCGAAGCCGCCATTGCCTCAGGCCACGTCACCGCAGCTCAGTTTGACGAATGGGTCCAGCCGGAAAAAATGGTGGGTCTCTGACCGCCCGCGGGTCCAGGAAAAGAGACAGAAGTGGCTGCGCCGCTGCTCCGGTTTCCGGGCAGGCCGTAGCGCTAAGCGCTCAGTGTTTTTGGGCAGCTATGCCCGACATCAATTTGTCGGTGTAAGCAATCGCCAGAGCCGACAGCAGGAATGCAATGTGAATCACGGTCTGCGCAATCAGCACCCGGTCACTGTAATTGTCGGCGTTGATGAAGGTCTTGAGCAAATGGATGGAGCTGATGCCGATGATGGCGGTCGCCAGCTTGACCTTCAGTACCGACGCGTTGACATGGCTCAGCCATTCGGGCTGGTCCGGATGGCCCTCCAGGTTCATGCGACTGACAAAGGTTTCGTAGCCGCCGACGATCACCATGATCAACAGGTTGGAGATCATCACAACATCGATCAGCGCCAGCACCACCAGCATGATGACGGTCTCGTTCAGCGTTGTGATGGGCGCCGTGGTCTTGTAGCCAATGCTGGTGATCAGGGCTTGCAGGGCAGTCTGGCTGCCAAAGGCCGCTTCAATCAGGTGCAGCAGCTCGACCAGAAAGTGAAACACATACACGCCCTGGGCTGCGATCAGACCGACGTACAGCGGCAACTGCAACCAGCGGCTGGCGAAAATGAAGTTGGGAATGGGGCGTAGCGGCGCAGGCTTGGGAGGAGTGGACTTGAGATCGGACATGTAAGTGGGATTTAAAAGGCTGTGCGGATTGTAGGCGCGCTGTTCAGGTTGCCTGGATTTGGGCTAAAGTAGTAAAGCCTTAATCCAGTAAGTGGACTGTAAGTGCGAAATATGACATTAGCGCTTTGCAGTACGAACCACGTATGCCTTACCACCGAGGAGACCAGCCATCATGAGCGCGCCATTATCTGCCATCCAATCGACCCTGGTCGAAAATCGGGTGTTTCCTCCGAATCCAGCGCTTGCCAAAACCGCGCGTATTTCGGGCATGGACGCCTACCATGCGCTCTGCGCTGAGGCAGAAAAAGACTTTGAAGGCTTCTGGGCTCGGCTGGCACGCGAAAACCTGGTCTGGAAAAAGCCTTTTACCCAGACACTGGACGAGTCCAATGTCCCGTTTTACAAGTGGTTTGCGGACGGCGAACTCAATGCCTCGTACAACTGCCTGGACCGCCACCTCGGCAGCGCCACCGAAAACAAGAACGCCATTATTTTCGAGAGCGATGATGGCAAGGTGACCAATGTCACCTACAAGGAGTTGCATACCAAGGTCTGCCAGTTTGCCAATGCGCTCAAAGCCATGGGCATCAAAAAAGGCGACCGGGTCATTATTTACATGCCAATGACAGTAGAGGGCGTGGTAGCCATGCAGGCCTGCGCGCGCATTGGTGCCACCCACTCCGTCGTCTTCGGCGGTTTTTCGGCGAAGAGCCTGCAGGAGCGTATCCAGGACGCAGGCGCTGTTGCAGTCATCACGGCCAACTACCAGCTGCGGGGCGGCAAAGAGCTGCCGCTCAAGGCAATTGTTGACGAAGGCATAAGCATGGGCGGCTGCGAGTCCATCAAGAACGTAGTGGTCTACCAGCGCACCCTCACGGCCTGCAACATGGTGGCCGGACGCGACAGCCTGATGCACGAAGTCACCGCCGGTCAGCCGGCGACTTGCGAGCCTGAATTTGTCGATGCCGAGCATCCCCTGTTCATCCTGTATACCTCCGGTTCCACCGGTAAACCAAAGGGTGTGCAGCACAGCACCGGTGGCTATTTGCTGTGGGCCAAGCTCACCATGGATTGGACCTTCGACATCCAGCCCTCCGACGTGTTTTGGTGCACCGCGGACATCGGCTGGATCACTGGGCACACCTATGTAGCCTACGGTCCGCTGGCTGCCGGGGCGACCCAGGTCATCTTTGAAGGCATCCCGACCTACCCGAATGCCGGCCGTTTCTGGCAGATGATCGAAAAACACAAGGTCAGCATTTTCTACACGGCGCCTACGGCCATTCGCTCTTTGATCAAGGCCGCCGAAGGGGACGAAAAAGTCCACCCAGCGCGTTCCGACCTGAGCAGTCTGCGCTTGCTCGGCTCGGTCGGCGAGCCGATCAACCCGGAAGCCTGGATGTGGTTCTACAAAAATATCGGTGGCGAGCGCTGCCCGGTGGTTGATACCTTCTGGCAAACCGAAACCGGCGGCCACATGATCACGCCGCTGCCTGGCGCGACACCGCTGGTACCAGGTAGCTGCACCTTGCCGCTGCCAGGCATCATGGCAGCCATCGTTGACGAGACAGGCAAGGACTTGCCCAATGGCTCGGGGGGCCTGCTTGTGGTCAAACGCCCCTGGCCGTCGATGATTCGCACCATCTGGAACGACCCTGAGCGGTTCAAGAAGAGTTACTTTCCCGAGGAAATGGGCGGAACAATGTACCTGGCAGGCGACGGCGCCGTGCGCAGCACTGACCGGGGCTATTTTCGAATCACCGGGCGGATTGATGACGTACTTAACGTTTCGGGCCACCGGATGGGCACGATGGAAATCGAATCGGCGCTGGTGTCGCACTCGGCGCTGGTGGCCGAGGCTGCCGTGGTGGGCCGACCCGACGACCTGACCGGCGAGGCAATCGTGGCTTTTGTGGTGCTCAAACGCTCACGGCCGACCGGTGACGAAGCCAAGGCCATTGCCAAGGAGCTGCGCGACTGGGTAGCCAAAGAGATCGGACCTATTGCCAAGCCCAAGGACATTCGTTTTGGCGACAATCTGCCCAAAACCCGCAGCGGAAAAATCATGCGCCGTTTGCTACGCGGCATCGCCAAAGGCGAAGCCATTACGCAAGACACATCAACACTGGAAAATCCGGCAATCCTGGATCAGTTGTCTGAGAACCTGTAAGTCGAGGCCAGGATTGTCCTGGCGTCCATGAAAAAAGCCCGTTGAATCAACGGGCTTTTTGCTTGCAGAAAAAGGCGCTTATTTTTGCGCTAGAACCCAAGCTGCCAGCTTTTTGGCTTCATCCGGACTGACCTGTGCGTTTGCTGGCATGGGAACAGGGCCCCAGACGCCGGAGCCACCTTTGGTGATTTTTCCAGCCAGTTTTTCAACAGCGTCTTTTTGTCCCGAATATTTGGTCGCAACGTCCTTGTAGGAGGGGCCGACCAGCTTCGTCGCCGCTGCATGGCAGGCCATGCAGTTTTTGGCCGTGGCGAGTTGCAGGTCAGCCAGCGCGGGGGTGGAGACGGAAAAACCAGCAGTCAGGGAAGCGATTACCAAAAATAGACGTTTCATTATTAGCCTCGTGGGGAAGAGTTATAGATTCGGTTACAGTCAATTAACGCAATTGTAGTGGTGTGGGTTGACCTTGCCGTGTAAAGGTTTCCCCCGGATTTCAGGAGTAAGCAATGTACCTTTTGCTGATGGGTATCGTCGGTTTGGTGATGAAATACCTGGAGATGGCGCCGGTCGCAGCCTGGAGTTGGTGGGTTGTCCTGGCGCCGTTTGGCTTGGTTGTGCTTTGGTGGTGGTGGGCAGACAAGTCCGGCTATACCGAAAAAAAAGTCATGGAAAAAATGGAGAAGCGCAAGCGGGAACGAATTGACAAACAGCGCGATGCGATGGGGATGCTAAAAAAGCGTAAATAAACTGGCCCCCACACGGGTCACTTCGTGTACTGCGTTGCCCCCGAGGGACTTTTTTTTGGGGGGCGGCCCGTCGGAAAAATGGCATCGGATCTTCAGCCAGTAACGATAGTGGCCGGCCTCAATAAAAAAGCCCATGCAGCGATGACTGCATGGGCTTTCAAGCCGATGGCGAAGGGCCGTCAATAGTCGTCAAGTACCGCACCTTTGCTGGCGCTTGAGGCGTTGAAGGCAAACTTGGCTTGCACGCCACGCGTGTAGCGCGGCAACGGGGCTTTCCAGCCTTGCTTGCGCTGGGCCAGTTCAGCATCGCTGATATTGAGTTGTAGCAGCAATTGCTTGGCGTCAATCGTGATCGAATCACCTTCGTGGATAAACGCAATGTTGCCGCCTGCTGCCGCTTCCGGTGCCACATGGCCGACGACCATGCCCCAGGTGCCGCCCGAAAATCGCCCGTCGGTAATCAGGCCCACACTTTCGCCCAGGCCGGCGCCAACCAGCGCCCCCGTGGGGGCCAGCATTTCAGGCATGCCGGGGCCGCCTTTGGGGCCGAGGTAGCGCAACACCATCACGTCACCAGCCACGATTTTTCCGGCCAGGATGGCGGCAAGGCCAGACTGCTCATCGTCGAACACGCGGGCCGGACCCGTCATGACCGGGTTTTTCAGACCGGTGATCTTGGCCACACAGCCTTCAGGCGAGAGGTTGCCCTTCAGAATGGCGAGGTGGCCCTGCGCGTACATCGGCTTGCTGATGGGACGGATCACGTCCTGATCGGCACGTGGCGCATCGGGCACGTCCTGGAGCACTTCGGCCAGGGTTTGGCCGCTAATCGTCAGGCAGTCGCCATGCAGCAAACCGGCCACCAGCAGCATTTTCATGACCTGCGGGATGCCGCCGGCCTGGTGCAAGTCCACGGCCAGGTATTCGCCCGAGGGCTTGAGGTTGCACAGCACCGGGGTTTTCTGGCGCACGCGCTCGAAGTCGTCAATCGTCCATTCGACGCCCGCTGCATGCGCAATCGCCAGGAAGTGCAGCACCGCGTTGGGCGAGCCGCCGGTGGGCATGATCTCGGCCACGGCGTTTTCAATCGATTTGCGGGTGACAAGGTCGCGCGGCTTGATGTCTTTTTTGATCGCTTCGACCAGGACCCTGGCGGACTCCTTGGCCGAGTTAAATTTTTCGTCGTGCGGATTGGCCATGGTGCTGGAGTAGGGCAGCGAAATGCCCAGGGCTTCAAAGGCGCTGGACATGGTGTTGGCCGTGTACATGCCGCCGCAGCTGCCGGTGCCGGGAACGGCGCGGCGCTCGATCTGCAGCAGGTCTTCGTCGCTCAGGCGGCCCGCGGCATTTTCGCCCACGGCCTCAAACACGCTCACGATGTTCAGGTCTTTGCCTTTGTAGCGGCCCGGCAAAATGGTTCCGCCATAGACATATATGGCCGGCACATTGGCGCGCAGCATGCCCATCAGGCCACCCGGCATGTTTTTGTCGCATCCGCCGATGACCAGTACACCGTCCATCCACTGGCCCTGCACGCAGGTTTCAATGCAGTCGGAAATGACTTCACGGCTAACCAGCGAGTACTTCATGCCTTCGGTGCCCATGGCCATGCCGTCCGAAATGGTGGGGGTGCCGAACACCTGTGCATTGCCACCGGCCTCTTCAATGCCGGCAATCGCTGCATCAGCCAGCCTTTGCAGGCCGCTGTTGCACGGCGTGATGGTGCTGTGCCCGTTGGCCACGCCAACCATCGGTTTCTTGAAGTCGCCGGCCTCGTAGCCCATGGCGTAATACATGGAGCGGTTGGGTGCCCGCGAGATTCCTTCGGTGATGTTTTTGCTGCGACGATTGATGCTGTTGTCGATCCGGTCATTGCCTTGCGTCATGGGGGTGCCTCTTCGCTGTGTTAAATCGTTGGAAACGTCGAGTATGCGCTGCCAACTTAAGCGCTTTCAATATATTTTTTTGCGCTTTACCAATAGGCATAGGCATTTGTATCAATTTAATGCAATCCTTGAGCACGCTGAAAATGGGGATTGCGTTGTATACGATAGAAACAAGTGGGTGTATTCAATCGGAGCCTTGAGCCGTAAAAAATCATGCCTTCACGGCTTATTCCAAGGCGGTTGAGAATCAAGCGAGTGCTGCCAGCCGACGGCTGAGGTCATGTTTAGACTTGGCGCGTTCAAGTCCCAAGTGCAACAGGTTTAAGCTTATCCGCCCAATAGGCCTTGAAGTCAAAGGCCCCTTCAGGCAAGAACAGCTCGGCAGGACA
>JBKJZS010000559.1:0-6469 GCA_046714915.1 Polaromonas sp.
GTAGCCTGCAAAGTAGTAGACGACCTGAGCCAGCAAACGCGCCCAGTTGATGGAGTTGACGGTGCCGATCTTGTATTTGCGCTTGAACTCCAGGTCGTTGGAGACCGCCTTGACGATGTCCTGGCAATCATCGAACACACCTTCGAGCGCCAGGTTGTGTATGTTCTCGTCCTGCAGGCTGAACATCTGCGCCTGCTGGAACGGGCTCATGCGGCCCTGCGGCGAGGTCATGAAAACACGCACACCTTTTTTCCCCCGCATCGCGTATTCGGCAGCGCTGCCGGTGTCGCCGCTGGTGGCACCCAGGATGTTGAGCTCTTCGCCGCGGCGCGCCAGTTCGTATTCGAACAGGTTGCCCAGCAACTGCATCGCCATATCCTTGAAGGCCAGGGTCGGGCCGTTGGACAACGCCACCAGGTACAGGCCGGGCTCCAGCGGACGCAAGGGCACGATCTCGGGTGTGCCAAACACCGCTTCGGTGTAGGTCTTGCTGCAAATGGTTTTAAGGTCATCGGCCGGGATGTCGTCGATGTAAAGCGACAGCACTTCAAAGGCCAGCGCGGCATAACCCGATTCACGGTAGAGAACGCGCCACTTGTCCAGCGTGGCCGCATCGACTTGCGGATAAGTTTCGGGCAGGTAGAGCCCGCCATCTGGCGCCAGGCCTTCCAGCAGGATTTCGCAGAAACGTTTGCGGTCCGCGTGGCCGCGGGTTGAGATGTAGCGCATCAGTGTCCGCCCGGCCGCCCGAAGGGCACTGGACGACCTCTCGATGGGCGGAGAACAAAGTGAACGTGGGGACTATTCATCAGGCGAGCTCTTCCTTGCGGATACGCGTGATTGGCGACAGCACCGTCGACAAACCCTGCATCTGCGCGATGGCGGCGTTCATTTTGGCCTCTACACAGTCGTGCGTCAGGATGATCAGATCGGTCTGGGTCGAGCCCTCGCCACCGACTTCATCCGCTTCGCGCTGCAGCATCGCATCAATGCTGATCCCGGCTTCGGCCAGGATGCCGGTGACCCGGGCCAGCACGCCGGCTTCGTCGGCCACGTTCAGGCGCAGGTAATAGCTGGTGACCACCTCGCTCATCGGCAGCACCGGCATGTCGCTCATGGACTGCGGCTGGAAGGCCAGGTGCGGCACCCGCTGCGCCGCATCGGCGCTGTGCAGGCGCGTGATGTCGACCAGGTCGGCAATCACCGCGCTGGCGGTCGGCTCGCTGCCTGCCCCCTTGCCGTAATACAGCGTGGTGCCGACGGCATCGCCTTGCACCATCACGGCATTCATCGCGCCTTCGACATTGGCAATCAGGCGCTTGGCCGGCACCAGACTCGGGTGCACCCGCAGCTCGACCCCTTTGGCAGTGCGCTTGGTGATGCCCAGCAGCTTGATGCGGTAGCCGAGCTGCTCGGCGTACTTGATGTCCTGCGCGCCCAGCTTCGTGATGCCCTCGACATAGGCCTTATCAAACTGCACCGGAATACCGAAGGCAATCGCCGACATCAGCGTGGTTTTATGCGCCGCGTCCACCCCCTCGATGTCGAAGGTCGGATCCGCTTCGGCATAACCGAGGCGCTGCGCCTCTTTCAGCGCCACGTCAAAGTCCAGGCCCTTGTCGCGCATTTCGCTCAAAATGAAATTGGTCGTGCCGTTGATGATTCCGGCAATCCACTGGATATGGTTGGCGGTGAGACCTTCGCGCAGCGCCTTGATGATGGGAATGCCGCCGGCGACGGCAGCCTCAAACGCCACCATCACACCTTTTTTGTGTGCAGCTGCAAAAATCTCGGTGCCGTGCACGGCCAGCATGGCCTTGTTGGCCGTGACCACATGTTTGCCGGCCTCAATCGCTTCCATCACCAGTTGCCGGGCAATGCCGTAGCCGCCGATCAGCTCAATGACGATGTCGATCTCCGGGTTGGCTATCACCGCGCGTGCGTCGGCCACCACCTCCACGCCGGCGCCGGCCGCGGCTTTTGCGCGTGCCGTGTCCAGGTCGGCGACCATCGCAATCTCAATGCTGCGGCCCGCCCGGCGAAAAATTTCTTCCTGGTTGCGCTTGAGCACGGTGAATACACCGCTGCCCACGGTACCCATGCCCAGAAGGCCTACTTTGATCGGTTTCAAATTCGTCAATGCCATGTGTATTACTAATCAAAAATGCCTGCAAACCTGGACTGGCCCGCGTTGGCGGCTACTTTATCGACTACTTTTTTTCTGTGGTTTTCGAGAAACCGGGCGATCCGGCCAATTGCTTCGCGCAGGTCGTCTTCGTGGGGCAAAAACACGATGCGGAAATGGTCGGGCGTGGCCCAGTTAAAGCCTGTGCCCTGCACCAGCATGACCCGGGTTTCGTTGAGCATCTCCAGGAAAAACTGCCGGTCGTCCGCAATCGCGTAGACCTCGGGGTCGAGGCGCGGAAACATGTACAGCGCGGCACTGGGCTTGACGCAGGAGACGCCGGGAATCGCGGTAATGAGGTCGTAGGCCAGGTCGCGCTGGCGGCGCAGGCGCCCGCCCTCGGCCACCAGCTCATTAATGCTCTGGTATCCGCCCAGCGCCGTCTGGATCGCCCACTGGCCGGGCACGTTAGAGCACAGCCGCATGTTCGACAGCATGTTCAGGCCTTCGATGTAGTCACGCGCGGGTTTCTTGTCACCCGACACCACCATCCAGCCGGCCCGGTAGCCGCAGCAGCGGTAACTTTTGGACAGCGAGTTGAAAGTCAGCGTCAGCACATCCTCGGACAAGCTGGCCATGGCAGTGTGGCGCGCGCCGTCGTACAACACCTTGTCATACACCTCGTCGGCAAAAATCACCAGCCCATGCTCGCGGGCGATGTCCACGATACCCTGTAAAAGCGCGTCGGAATACAGCGCACCAGTCGGGTTGTTCGGATTGATGACCACGATGCCGCGGGTCGCCGGTGTGATCTTGGCGCGGATGTCGGCCAGATCGGGCATCCAGCCATTGGCCTCATCACACAGGTAATGCACGGGCGAGCCGCCCGACAGGCTGGCAGCAGCCGTCCACAGAGGGTAGTCGGGCGCCGGCAGCAGCAGCTCATCGCCGTCATTGAGCAACGCGTTGGTCGCCATCACGATCAGTTCGCTGGCGCCGTTTCCCAAGTAAATATCATCCAGCACGACCCCCTTGATGCCCTGCTTCTGGGTTTCGTGCATGACCGCCTTGCGCGCCCCAAAAATTCCCTTGCTGTCCGAATAACCGGACGAATTGGGCAGATTGCGGGTCATGTCCTGCTGAATTTCCTCTGGCGCGTCAAAACCGAACACCGCCAGGTTGCCAATGTTGAGCTTGATGATCTTCTGGCCCTCATCCTCCATCTGCTTGGCCCGATCCATGATCGGGCCCCGGATGTCGTAACAGACGTTGGCCAACTTGGCTGATTTAGTGATCAATTTCATGGTTTGTTGCAGTTCTTCCGCAAAGACAGGCGCAATACGCCCTGTTTGTAAGGAGAAATTGGGACGGAATCTATAATTTGACCACACAAATCCGTAAATTCGCTGGCCGGCAGCGCGCATCCTTTCTTCTGAACATTCCATGAAACTACAGCCCGACCGCCTCGACGTTCAATCCATCCTGGGCTACGGCCCGGGCTGGATCGGCCTGGGCAACAAGGGGGTGGCCGAGAAAATCGAGCACAGTATTGTGATTGGCTCGCGCGGTGAAAAATTTGACTGGTTATGCAGCCGTTTCGAAGAGCTCACCGCAGAGCACTTCGTGCGACTGGCCGAGACCCGGCCGGAACTGGTGATTTTTGGCAGCGGCACCCGGTTGCGCTTCCCGCCGCCAGCACTTTTACGCAGCCTGATGGCGCAACGCATCGGCATCGAAACCATGGACACGCTGGCGGCTTGCCGCACCTACAACATTCTGGCCGGCGAGGGACGAAACGTCGTGGCCGCCCTGCTGATTGAGACACAAGAGCGCGTTTGCGAGTGACGCTGATGCTTTCAGAGTAAAATCTAGGGTTGCATTTGGTACAACATCCGGGTTTTGGCCCAAATGTTATGGCCAAAAGCCCAAGGCTAATTACAACTACTTTCGTCAGGGTCTACGCAGTATGGCAGTCGTCGTCAATAAACCGCTCCCAGAATTTGAAGCCAACGCCACCAGCGGCATCAAAGTCTCCAACCAAACCCACCTTGGTCACGTTGTTGTCCTGTATTTCTACCCGAAGGACAACACCCCCGGCTGCACCACGGAGGCCATGCAGTTTCGCGACCGCTACAAAGACTTCGTCAAGGCCGGCGCCACTGTGTTTGGCGTCTCGCGCGATAACATGAAGTCGCACGATGAGTTCAAGGCCAAGCTCGAATTGCCCTTCGAACTGATTGCCGACACCGAAGAAAAGATGTGCCACATGTTTGGCGTGGTCAAAAACAAGATCATGTACGGCAAAAAGGTTAAAGGCATAGAGCGCAGCACCTTCCTAGTGGGTGCCGACGGTATGCTCAAGGAAGATTGGCGCGGCCTGAAAGTGCCCGGCCACGTGGACGACGTCCTCAAAGCCGTCAAGGCCCTGAAAAAAGCCGTCTGAAAATTAAAATTTCCGCCGGGCCGCCCCAAGAAAATTAGCCCCACGGGGCAACGTAGTACGCAGAGCGACCAGCGGGGTCCCATGTCATTGATGCTTCACTGCAGCCTGCTGGCATGACCTACGAGTCGTGCATAATGACTTCATGCTGTTGACCTTTGCGACTGCGTCCAACGAAAAAGCCGCCCGGGCCTCCAGGCGGCTTTTTCGCTTTTTGAACCTTTAGGGGACTTCTTGAAATTCGATTATCGGGATGCAGGGCAAGGCGTACGGAGCGCAGGACACTGCAATGCACCTGGGGTGCATGCGGATCCGGGCACCGTGCAACGCCGTCATGCGCCCGAGAATCGGATTTATGGAAGTGCCCTTTACTTTATTTTGTGAGCTTTAAGCACCATGCCCTTGCCACCCGCCCCGACCAAACGTGCCGCTTTGCTCTCTACCGACGCTTTCGATGCGCCGGCCCGTTCGCCGTCCAAGGCTGCGCGAAAGACGGAACACGCCGACCCTGCCCAACCACCACCGACGCTGGAGCTGTTTGACAGCCGTTCTACCGGTGGCGAAACCGAACACCCAGCGGCTTACCTGACAAAAAAGCCCCAGCACCCAGGAAAAACGGGCACCGACAGCGATCAAAAGCAAAGCAGCCAGACACCGTCCCGGCCCCAGCCCGCGCCCAAGGCGAAAAAGCCCAGGCACACCGGCCCGACCAAATTGTTTGTGCTGGACACCAACGTGCTGATGCACGACCCGATGTGCCTGTTCCGCTTCGAAGAACACGACATCTTTTTGCCGATGATCGTGCTGGAAGAGCTCGACGGCCACAAAAAAGGCATGACTGAAGTGGCGCGCAATGCCCGCCAGACCAGCCGCACGCTGGACGCACTGGCCGGCACCAAACTCGCCGACATCGCCAAAGGCCTGAAACTCGACACTACCGGCCACCGCGAGGCGGGCGGCTGCCTGTTCTTCCAGACCAAACCGCTGGACTATTCGCTCCCGATGAGCCTGCCGCAGGGCAAGGCTGACAACCAGATCCTCGGCGTGGTCGAAGCCCTGCGCAAGGAATACGCGCCGCGCGAGGTGGTGCTGGTCTCCAAAGACATCAACATGCGCGTCAAGGCGCGTGCGCTGGGCCTGGCCACCGACGACTACCAGAACGACAAAACGCTGGAAGACGGCGACCTGCTGTATTCCGGTTCGCTGGCGCTGCCGACAGACTTCTGGACGCGCCAGAGCAAGACCATCGAAAGCTGGCAGCAGGGCAGCTTCACCTTCTACCGCATCACCGGCCCTATTGTGGGCAGCTTGCTGATCAACCAGTTCGTCTTTTTCGAGGCACCGGGTGAGCCGCCGCTGTACGCTCGGGTGACTGAAATCCGCGCCAAAACAGCGGTTCTGAAAACCCTGAAAGACTACAACCACCTCAAAAATGCG
Organism: Polaromonas sp.; assembly: GCA_046714915.1. Classification (GTDB taxonomy): domain Bacteria; phylum Pseudomonadota; class Gammaproteobacteria; order Burkholderiales; family Burkholderiaceae_C; genus Polaromonas. Next base: position 6,003 of record JBKJZS010000559.1, read on the forward strand.
GTCTGGGGCATCACCACGCGTAACCGTGAACAAAACTTTGCGATGAACCTGCTGATGGACCCGGAAGTGGACTTCGTCACCCTGGCCGGCACGGCGGGTACCGGCAAAACTTTGATGGCGCTGGCCAGCGGCCTGACGCAGGTGCTGGACGACCGCCGCTACACCGAAATCATCATGACCCGGGCGACGGTGTCAGTCGGCGAAGACATCGGCTTTTTGCCAGGCACCGAAGAGGAAAAATGGGACCCTGGATGGGCGCGCTGGACGACAACCTCGAGGTGCTGGGCAAAACCGACAGCGGCTCTGGCGAATGGGGCCGCGCGGCCACCAGTGATCTGATCCGCTCCCGCATCAAGGTCAAGAGCATGAACTTCATGCGGGGCCGCACCTTCCTGAACAAATACGTGATCATCGACGAGGCGCAAAACCTGACGCCCAAGCAAATGAAAACGCTGATTACCCGCGCC
>JBKJZS010000560.1:0-2800 GCA_046714915.1 Polaromonas sp.
CGCCAAAGCCGCTTATGAGCGCGCCATTGCGCTCGGGGCCTGGGGTTATGCCCACACGGCGGGTCCCGGCGAGCTGAACATTCCAGCCATCAAGGGCATTGGCGACTCCATCATTTATTTCATCGACCGCTGGCGCGGCAAAAACGGCGCCCAGGACGGCGACATCGGCAACATCGGCTTCTTTGATGTGGATTTCGAACCCCTTTCCACCGGCTCTGGCGCCGAGCTGAACCCCAAAGGCCACGGCCTGACCTACATCGACCACCTGACCCACAACGTGCACCGCGGCCGCATGGCCGAGTGGTCGGGTTTTTACGAGCGCTTGTTCAACTTCCGCGAAGTGCGTTACTTCGACATCGAAGGCCAGACGACCGGTGTCAAAAGCAAGGCCATGACCAGCCCTTGCGGCAAAATCCGCATCCCGATCAACGAAGAGGGCAATGAAAAAGCCGGCCAGATCCAGGAATACCTCGACAAGTACCAGGGCGAAGGCATACAGCACATTGCCATGGGCTCTGACGACCTGTATGCCAGCGTGGACGCCCTGCAACTGAGCGGGATGAAGCTGCTGAGTACCAGCGACACCTATTACGAACTGCTGGACAAACGCATTCCCGGCCATGGTGAAAACCTGGCGGCCTTGCAGTCCCGCAACATTCTGGTGGACGGCAAGCCCGGTGAGCTGCTGCTGCAGATCTTCAGCGAGAACCAGCTCGGCCCGATCTTCTTCGAATTTATCCAGCGCAAGGGCAACCAGGGGTTTGGCGAAGGTAACTTCAAGGCCCTGTTTGAAAGCATTGAGCTTGACCAGATGCGCCGCGGCGTCCTTGAGAAGGCATGACAAACGCAATGCCACAGACAAAAGAGAGCGTGGAGGTCACATCCTACGGCGCCAGCGACCGCCCGCCACGCGGCGATTACTCGCGCGCCGGCGCCGACTACACCTGCCCGCAAGACTACGACAGCTATACCGCAGCTGATCACGACACCTACCGGCGCCTGTATAAGCGCCAGGCCGCGCTGCTGCCGGGCCTGGCCAGCGATGAATTCATCGCCGCGCTGGCTTCGCTGGGGCCTAGCGAGCACATCCCGCGCTTTGAAGACATCAACCAGCGCTTGCACAAGGCCACCGGCTGGGAAATCGTCACCGTGCCGGGCCTCATCCCCGAGCTGCCCTTTTTCACACTGCTTGCTCACCGAAAATTTCCGGTGACCGACTGGATTCGCAAACCGGAAGAGTTCGAGTACATCGTCGAGCCCGACGTCTTTCACGACCTGTTCGGCCATATTCCGCTGCTGTTCAACCCCATCTTTGCCGACCACATGCAGGAGTACGGCAAAGGCGGCCTGAAGGCGCACCGGCTTGGCGCCTGCGAGCTGCTCAGCCGGCTGTATTGGTACACGATCGAGTTTGGGTTGATCCAGCAAAAAGACGGCCTGCGCGCCTACGGCGCCGGCATCCTCAGTTCCTCCGGCGAGCTGCAGCACGCCGTCACCAGCCCCGAACCCCAGCGCCTGCCGCTGGACATCGAGCGCGTCATGCGCACCCGCTACAAGATCGACAGCTACCAGCAGACCTATTTCCTCATTGAGAGCTTCCAGGAGCTGTTCGACAAAACCGCACCCGACTTCACGCCGATTTATGAGAGGGTAAAGGCGATGGAGGAGTTGGCGGCGGACGCGGTGACCTGAGTTCAAGGTCAGGCAGCTTGAGCCGGGACTGTCATTGCGGGCTTGACCCGATACCGTTCGTTTAAGCCCTTGTCCCTGGGCCGTTCAGACCGAGCGTGTCGCGCTGCATTGACATCCTCGCTCTGGATTTGCCAGGCCGCCATGGCCGGCCTGTTTGATGCGCGTCATTTTGAACGACTCCTTCGCGCCTCTTTGCGCAGCAAAGCCAAGGCCGATTTGCAAGTCATCTGGCAAAAGCTCGAAAGCGACCCCATCGCACCCTTGACCGATGCCGAGCTTGAGGCCGGTGCGCAGTCTCTCGTTCATTAATCGCACAGCATTTTGATGCTGCGGATTGTTCTAGGCACCAACATCGCTATTTCGGGGCTCATCTGGCGAGGCACGCCACATCAATTGCTTGTTGCCCTGTCATCCCGGACTTGATCCGGCATCCATGCTGGCATACGCAATACTTGGTGTACACGCGGCATGGATTGCAGGTCACGCCCGCAATGACAAGCAATGGGGCTCTTTGCACTCCGACCTTGACATTCAAACGGCCTGCACAGCGCGCACAATCCGGCTGCGGGCCTCTGGGGACATCGATGACCAGCGATTTAAGGAAAATCGAAGTTTTATCCTTTAGACACAGGAATAGTTTGCTATTTAAAAAATAGCGACTTTCGATAGCCAACGAGCGTGATCGCGCATTGGATGCAGCGCCCTTCGACCATCACGACGCCTGACCCAACGCTGCAACGCCTGCATGGCACTCACACTACAGTTTTGAGATATGTTGTTGCAAGACGACCGCTAGGGTTTCTATTCCCCGGCTTCTCCTACAAAATGAGGCGGTAAAGTCTTGTTACACCGTCTACGATTGGGCTCCCTTGATTGACCTCCCCGCTTCCATGACAAGGAACACGAAAGTGTTGTTGGTGATGGACGTGGTCGAGTCTGTCAGGATGATGGAGCAGGACCAGGATGACTTTGTACGGCGATGGCAGCAACTGGTGGAGCAGGCAGAGCAGCATGTGCTGCCGCTGCACGGCGGGCGGATCGTCAAAAGCCTGGGTGATGGCCTGATGCTGGAATTTGGCAGCGCCCAAGGCTGTGTCAAGGCCGCCTT
>JBKJZS010000561.1:0-8783 GCA_046714915.1 Polaromonas sp.
TTCGGCTACGCGCCACCTTGGTGGAAAGCACACCCAGCGGCGAAAAACTGCTGGCCCCGCGCAACTTCAGGGAACTGCGCCCGGCGCCCTGTTCCGACGCCGCTGGCGGGGTGAGGGCCTTGACCGAGGCGAGCGACGCCGCGATTGAAGAGATTGCCTTATGGCTGCAGCAAGTTCCCTGAGCGCCGCAGGAGCACGGGCATGAGCGCCAACGGCCTGCGTGCAGCAGCACCGGCCCCCGTGAGGCTGGCGCCTGCTGCTCCCCCGCTGATGCCGGCAGGCCTGCAAACAGGCGACAGCGGCCGAGCGTCGTGTGAGCTGCGGCCCGCAAAGCCTGGCACGGCACGAAAAGCGACCAGCCTGGTGGCGCACGACTTCGCTGCCGGAGCGCGGTCATGAGCGAAGTCCCCGCAGCGCCCGCCGGGGCTAATCAACTGCCGAGCCTGGAGGCGCAATTGCAACAAGCCGGGCTGGAGCTGCTCGGCAGCTGCGAGAAGATGTCCGGGCGCGGGTCGGTGCTGCTGCAGCACGCGGCCCTGCTGCAGGACTTCACGCCGCAGGAAATCGACACGCTAGGCTCCGCCATGCTGCTGATCCGTGCCCGGCCCGGCCAGGTGCTGATCGCCGAAGGCGACCGGGGCGACTGGATGCTGCTGGTGCTCAGCGGCACCGTCGACGTGACCAAAGCCACGCCGCCGGACGCGGACGATCCGGCGGCGCAAGAAAGCATTTCGCGACTGGCGGTGATCAAGGAGGGTGGCGCCGTGGGTGAAATGTCCATGCTCGACCGGGACTTGCGTTATGCCACCTGCACGGCGATCGACACGGTAGAGGCGGCGGTCCTCGGTCGCACCGCGATTGGCCAACTGATCCGCCAGCACCCCGGCATCGGCGCCAAGCTGATGGTCAAAATTACCCAGCTGCTGGCCCAGCGCCTGCGCAACACCATCAACCAGCTCGTCAAGTTGTTGAAAAAAATAGCTGTTGACGCCCATTCGGCGCGGATAAATCAGTGATTTGACTAAATAGTTCGGCCAAGAACCGGAAACAGTTTTTGCAAGCCGTCGGCCATCACTTCGACCGCCAGCGCGGCCAGGATCAGGCCCATCAAACGCGTCATCACATTGATGCCGGTTCTTCCGAGGACGCGCGCAATCGGTTCGGCCAGCGAAAAACACAAAGCCGTGGCCAGGCCGATCACCACGCCGTAGGCCACCAGCGTACCGAGCTGGAACAGACTCTGGGCTTTTTCCGCATAAATCACGACCGTCGACATGGTGGCCGGCCCCGTGAGCAGCGGGATGGTCAGGGGCACCACGGCGATGCTGGCGCCCATTGCCGCCTTTTCCGCCCCGTCTTCCATCTCGTGCGTGTGCGGCTTGGCTTCGGCCGGCTGCGCGTTGAGCATGTTCATGGAGCTAATCAGCAGCAGCATGCCACCGCCCACCTGAAAGCTGGCCAGCGAGATGCTGAAGAACGCGAGAATCTGCAGCCCCAGCAAGGCGCTGGTGGCAATCACGAGAAAGGCGCTCACCGATGCGGTCACGATGGTTCGCTGCCGCTGCAGCTTTGAAAACCCCCGCGTGTAGTGGATGAAAAAAGGCACGATGGCCAGCGGATTGACGATGGCCAGCAGCGTCAGCAACGGTTTAAAGTCCATCACCAGTCTTTCGCAGGGAAAAGCGTATGACACGAAGTGAAAAGCGGGGGAGCCCTACTTTCAGCGTCCGCCCGCGATATCGAGCAACGCACCCGTGGTGTAGCTGGCTTCATCGCTGAGCAGCCATAAAATCGAGTGTGCCACTTCGTCGGCACTCCCCGCGCGCTGCATCGGCACCTGCGGCGCCAGGTCGCGCGCGCGGTCGGGCAGGCCGCCCGAGGCATGAATGTCTGTCTCAATGATGCCGGGGCGCACCGCGTTGACACGAATGCCTTCCGCCGCGACTTCCTTGGCCAGCCCGAGGGTGAACACATCGATGGCACCCTTGGTCGCCGCGTAGTCCACATACTGGCCGGGCGCGCCCAGGCGCGCGGCGGCGCTGGAGACATTGACGATGCCACCACCGGCACCGCCATAACGCGTGCTCATGCGTTTGACCGCTTCGCGCGCGCAGACCATGGAGCCGATCACATTGATGTCGAACATGCGCTTGAGACGCGCCACGCTCATGCCGTCGACGCGCTCGGTCCGGTCGACGACACCGGCGTTGTTGACCAGTGCTGTCAGGCGACCCAGTTGGGCATCGACTTTTTCAAACATCGCCAGCACCTGGCTTTCCTGGGCGACGTCGGCCTGCACGCTGATGGCGCTGCCGCCGCTCTGGCGAATCTGGCGCACCACCTCGTCGGCGGCGACCGGGTTGGCACTGAAATTCACCGCCACGGCGTAACCGGCGCGCGCCGCCAGCAAAGCGGTGGCCGCGCCAATGCCGCGCGAACCCCCGGTGATCAAAATAATTTTGGACAAAGCCGGTCTCCTGCAAAAATAGGCAATCCCGGTTACAAACCGGGGTCGACTTGAATCAATGTACATCACATCACACCACGACCGGAACAGGAGACCTCCATGAGCAAATCCATCGACTATTACTTCACCCCGCAAAGTCCCTGGACTTATCTCGGCCATTCGCGTTTTGCGCAGATCACCCGCTCTGCCGGCGCGGCAGTGCGGGTGCTGCCCATTGACCTGGGCAAGGTTTTTCCGATATCTGGCGGCTTGCCGCTGGGTCAGCGCGCACCGCAGCGGCAGGCCTACCGGCTGGTCGAGCTGCAGCGCTACAGCGAGCAACTGAACCTGCCGCTGAACCTCAAACCGACCTATTTTCCGGTGGCCGGCGACGATGCTTCGCGCTTGATCATCGCGGTCGACCAGCACGAGGGCAGCGATGCCGCGCTGCGCTTGGGCGGCGCTATTTTTACGGCGGTCTGGGCGCAGCAGCGCAACATTGCCGACGCGCAGGTGCTGGCCGAACTCCTGACGGAATGCGGCCTGGATGCCGACCGGCTGGAGCAGTCGCGCAGCCCGGCGGTGCAGCAGCGTTACGAGGTCAACACCCAGCAGGCGATCGACGCCGGCGTGTTTGGCGCGCCCAGTTATGTGATGGACGGTGAAATTTTCTGGGGCCAGGACCGGCTTGATTTTGTTGAGCGCAAACTCAACACCCCGTAAATGGCAGTACGACGTAAATTCCAACTTGAACCAGGAAATAGACCATCATGGGTAAATTCATTGACCTCCATGCCGCCGACGGCACCACCATCCCCGCCTACGTCGCCGAGCCGGCCGGCAAGCCGAAGGCAGCTGTGGTGGTGCTGCAGGAAATTTTCGGCGTCAACTCGCACATTCGCTCGGTCGCCGATGGCTACGCGGCGGCCGGTTATCTGGCGGTGGCCCCGTCCACCTTCCACCGCGTCCAGCCTGGCGTCGACCTGGGTTACACGGAGGCCGACATGAATGCCGGTTTTGCACTGAAAACCGCGATCGAAGCCCTGCCGCCGCCGGGCGTGATGCAGGACATCCAGGCCGCGATCAACCATGCGACGCAAAGCACCGCTGGCGGCAAGGTCGGCATCGTCGGTTATTGCTGGGGCGGCTTGCTGACCTGGCGGGCCGCCTGCAGCCTGTCCGGCCTGGCGGCGGCCGTCCCTTATTACGGCGGCGGCATGACGGTGGGCGATGAACCCGCGCGCAAGCCGGCCTGTCCGGTGATGGTGCACTTTGGCGACCAGGACCACTGGATTCCACTGGACACGATTGAAGCTTTCAAAAAAGCCCAGCCCGGCGTGCAGGTGTTTGTCTATCCGGCCAACCACGGCTTCAACTGTGACCAGCGCGGCTCTTACAACGAAGCCGCCGCCACGCTGGCCAAAGAGCGCACGCTGGCCTTTTTTGCCCAACACCTCGGCTAACCATGTTGCGCGCTTCGGGATGCAAGCCGTTTTGGCATCCAGCCCTTGTAAGGCGGGCGTGGACAGCTATTATTTTGGTAGCTATTTCATCCTGGGCCCAAGCCGCTGACTACAGCGGGCCGTTGTTCGATGCGCACCTGCATTACAACGAGGAAGCCTGGAATTGCGGCGAACGCAGCGCTGGGCCGCCCCCGGCAAGTTCAGCCCCTCTTGGTGGTGAAAGGGGCAGCGCAACGCGGGAGGCACCCGAAGTCAAAAGCGGGGGGGCCGCGTGTGCTGGGCCGCATGCACCGGCCGATGTGCTGGCCCGCATGCAACGCAGCGGCGTCAAGGCCATCGTCGCCAACTCCCGGCCCAACGACGGCACCCAGGTGCTGGCGGCCAGTCCGCTGACGCGCCAGGCCGGCGTGACGGTCGTTCCTTTTATCCGCCTGTACCGGAGTCGGGCCGACTACGACAACTGGTTTCGCGACGAGACCATTTACGAGATGGTGCAAAACGAGTTTGCGCGCGGTACCGCCGCCGGGCCCTACAAAGGCATTGGCGAGTTCCACCTTTACGACAGCGCAAATGCCAAAGAGGCCAACGGCCCGGTGGCCAAAAAGCTGATGCAGTTTGCCGAAAGGAACAACCTGGCAGTCCTCGCGCATGTTGACGACGTGGCGATTGATCTGCTGATGGCGCACGCACCCAGGGCTCGACTGATCTGGGCGCATACCGGCATTGGCGGCGTGCCGGCCGCTCGCGTGGACGCGCTATTCACGACCTACCCGACGCTGATGGGCGAGCTCTCTTACCGCCCCGGGCTGACTTGCGACACGGGAAAGCTGTGCCCGGAATGGCGCACGCTGCTGCTCAAATACCCGGGCCGCTTCATGATCGGCTCCGACACCTGGGTCAATCAGCGCTGGCAGTACTACGACGAGCTGATGAAGGGCTACCGCGCCTGGCTCGGTGAGCTGCCGCCCAATGTGGCGCGCCGCATTGCGTGGGACAACGGCGCCACCCTGTTTGGGCTCCAATGACTCGGGCAATTTCCCGCCGGGCCGTCCCCCGGGAAATTAGCCCCCTTGGGGGCAGGGAGCTACACCCAGCGAGCGAGCGTGGCGGCCATGATCCAGCTCCACTATGACCCCGGCACCGCCGCCATGGTGCCGCATATCCTGCTTGAAGAACTCGGCATCGGCTACCAGCGCGTGCGGGTGGACCGTACGCAGAACGCCCACAAGGCTGCGGACTACCTTCAGCTCAACCCCAACGGCCTGATCCCGGTGCTGACCGACGGTGATCTGGTGCTGTATGAAACCGCAGCGATCTGCCTGCACCTGTGCGACACCCATCTTGACGCGGCGCTCGCCCCCGTGCCGGGTACGGCCGAGCGCGCGCATTTCTACAAATGGCTGATCTGGCTGACCAACACCCTGCAAACCGCGCTGATCGCCTACTTTTACCCTGAGCGCTGGGTCCTCCCCGGTAACGCGGCAGCGGCTGCCGAGGTCAAGGCGCAGGCCGAATTAAAAGTCGCCGGGCTGCTGGACCAGCTCGATGCCGAACTGGCGCGCCACGGCGGGCCCTGGTTTGCCGGCCCGCGCTACAGCGCACTCGACGCTTATGTGCTGACCTTGTGCCGCTGGACGCGCAACTTCAAATCGCCCGCCGCCCGCACGCGCCCGCAACTCGGGCCTTACTTGCAGCGTGTGCTGGCGCGGCCGGCCGTGCAGCGCGTGATGGCGGCCGAACAGTTGGCGCCACCCTTTGTCTAGGCTGAGCTTTCAGGCTGAATTTTCAGGCCGAACGGGGCCGGGCGACGGGCGCCGCCCCGCGCCTTGCTGACCGCCTTGCTACGGGCCGTGTTGCCACGGGCCGCGCGTTCTGACGCCGTGCCGGACTAGCGACCCGAGCGCTTGAGGTAGCGCTTACGCCAAAAAATCACCACCAGCGCCAGCGCCAAGGTCACCATCGTCGCAAGGGTCAGCCAGAAGCCGTAGTTGTCCCTGAGCAGCGGCATGACTTCGAAGTTCATGCCAAAGATGCCGGTGATGAGGTTCAGCGGCAGGAAGATGGCCGTCATCGATGTCAGCGTGCGCATGATGTCGTTGGTGCGGTTGCTCAAGGCGCCGAAGTGAATCTGCACCACCGTCTCGGCCGACTGTTCGAGCCGGTGCACGTGGCGTCGCACCCGGTTGATGTGCTCAAGGATGTCTACCGCGCGCGCTATCAAGCCGTCACGCTGCAGCTGCTCGCTGGCGTCGCGGCTGGCGGGCCACTCGCGCAGGGCGTCCAGCCATTCCTGCATCGCATCCTGCTGCTCCTCGCAGAGGGCCTCCAGCGCATGGAGCTGGCTACGCACCGCCATCAACGCCTTCCAGTTGTTGAAGCGTGAGTTGGGGTCCAGCAGTTCCGACTGCCAGTGTTCGAGTTGCACGGTCAGATCGCGTCGCAGCTCCAGGTAGCTGTCCACCATCATGTTGATCATGCGCATCATCAGGTCCGCGGCGGTCGCCGGCAGACGGCTGCGCGCGGTGGCCAGCGCGGCCTCGCTCATGCCTTCGCTGTACACCGCATCGGCGAGATAGCGCGCGATGAAGGTCTTGGCTGTGGCACAGGTTTCGGGGTGCACGCTGATGATCAGCCGGTCAAACACCACAAAGCCGACCGCCCGCGTCCCCAGGCGCCGCAGCACCGGGGGCAGGCCAATGCGCCGGCGCTTCACGACCGGGTCCACCGGCGGGGCGACAGCAGGCGCTTCGGCCTCTTCGCTGGGGCCCTCGTCGCCGTTGGTCAGGCGTCGGAAGATCACCAGGTCATAGATCGACGTGGAGTCGTAATGCGAAGGGTGCGAGGCCGAGGCGAGATCTTTGCAGTGCAGCTCAAGCAGAGGCGAGCCGCCCAGCAGTTCGGCCGCCTGCTGCAGCGTCTCGCGCTGCTTCTCAAACTCCTGCCGCGGCAGGTATATCCAGACAAAGCCGTCCTCTGGCGCTTGCTCGGGAATACGCTCGACAAAACGCAGTGTGCCACGCGTGAATTCGACAATATTCATGGCGATGGCGATCGTGACGGTGTTTAAGCGGCCGCGCGCAGCAGGCGGGCTGCATCGCAGGCGAAATAGGTCAGCACGCCGTCGGCACCGGCACGTTTGAAAGCCAGCAGGCTTTCCATCATCACCGCGTCGTGGTCCAGCCAGCCGTTCTGGGCCGCCGCCTTGAGCATCGCGTACTCCCCGCTGACCTGGTAGGCAAAAGTTGGCACACCGAACTGGTCCTTCACCCGGCGCACCACGTCCAGGTAAGGCATGCCGGGCTTGACCATCACCATGTCGGCGCCTTCGGCAATGTCCATGGCCACTTCGCGCAGCGCTTCGTCGCTGTTGCCCGGGTCCATCTGGTAAACCTTTTTGTCGGCCTTGCCCAGGTTGCCGGCTGAGCCGACCGCATCGCGGAAAGGGCCATAAAACGCACTGGCATATTTGGCGCTGTAGGCCATGATGCGGGTGTGAATGAGGTTGCGGCTCTCCAGCGCGTGGCGGATGGCACCAATGCGGCCATCCATCATGTCACTCGGTGCCACGATGTCGACACCCGCCTCGGCTTGCGTCAGTGCCTGCTTCACCAGCACTTCCACCGTCTCGTCATTGAGCATGTAACCGTTCTCATCCGGCAGCCCATCCTGGCCGTGGCTGGTGAAGGGGTCCAGCGCCACGTCGGTCATCACGCCGAGTTCAGGAAAACGTTTTTTCAGCTCGCGCACCACGCGCGGCACCAGGCCGTCCGGATTCCACGCTTCCTTGCCGTCGGCTGTTTTGAGCGCGTTGTCAATGACCGGAAACAGCGCCATCACGGGGATGCCCAGCTGCACGCATTCCTCGGCCACCGGCAGCAGCAGGTCCAGGCTCAGGCGTTCGACGCCGGGCATGGATGCCACCGCTTCGCGGCGCTGGCTGCCTTCGGTGACAAACACCGGGTAAATCAGGTCATGGGCGCTCAGGGCGTTTTCACGCACCAGGTTGCGGGTAAAGCTGTCGCGGCGCAGGCGCCGGGGCCGGCTCATGGGGAAGGCAGCGAAGTTGGAGGCGTGGATAGTCATGGCACAAATTGTGCCAAAGCTTTGCGCGGGCGGGGCAAAGTAAATGGGGCAGGCCCTTGGCCCAGCCACGATGGATCGCCGCGGCCCGCGGCCTCGCGATGACGGCGGGGGCTTTGGCGTCGCGGTGACGGTTACCGCCTCGTCAATGCTAGCGAAGCGCGGCAATCCATGTGTTTATGCATGAAAAGTGGCTCTAAACCATATCAATCGGGCATGTGTAGCTATTGGTTTTATAGTGTTTTACTGGATTGACAAGAGTCGGGGATGGATCGCCGCGCTGCGCTCGCGATGACGCGAGGATGGTCGTCCAGGGGTCTGCGGTCTGACGATGACGGAGCCTGTGGCTTCGTGATGACGAGGGTAGGCGTTTGTTGGGCAGCTGTTTGGCAGCTTGACTTTCTCTTTTAAAAATACACAATGTGTATCTAAATAGCTTATTCCCACGTAGAAAGGTCCTCTTTTATGGCTACCCTTGCAAGCAACGCAGTTCATCCGACTTGTGCTGTGAATTTGCGCATTCGCGATGATGTTCGCGCGCTCATCGACCGGGCGGCGAAGTCGCAGGGAAAGTCTCGTTCTGATTTCATGATTGATGCCGGCCGCCGCGCGGCTGAAGAGGCGCTTCTCGACCAGACGCTGGTACGCGTGGATCAGGAAACTTACGCGCATTTTTTGGAGGTGCTTGATCAGCCCCCTTCGGGCCTTGGTTTCGAGCGCCTTATGCGTGCCAGCAAGCCTTGGCAAGCGTGAGCCTTTCGGCGCCTTGCCGGCTGACGGCGGCGGCTGATTTG
>JBKJZS010000562.1:0-1212 GCA_046714915.1 Polaromonas sp.
TATGATCGACCTCAACTAAAGGTGGATCGCGGACTCGCGAAGCCATGAATAGCCTGACTGCCCCTGATGTAGGCGGTTTTGCAATAAGATGAGGCACATACCTAAGGAGAAGCAAATGTCTGCAGTAGTTCAAGCTAACAGTGATAGTCAGTGGGGCGAAAAGCGGGTTTCAATTTATCAGCCGGAGCAAGCTGGCCTGATTTTTCCGTCCGTGCCCAAATTCTCAAGTTCCGCTGAGGAGCGCCGGCACCTGAAAGAGCGGCTCGTCGCCGCGTGCCGTGCATTTGCATTGCAGGGACTTGACTATGGGTTTGCAGGCCACCTGACCGTGCGCGACCCTGAAAATCCGAGTTTGTACTGGACCAATCCCATGGCGGTGCATTTTTCCCAGGTCAAGGTATCCAATCTGATCCTTGCCGATCACAGTGGGAAAGTTGTTGAAGGCAGGCACGCGATCAATCGGGCCGGATTTGTCCTGCATTCGGCTGTTCATGAGGCGCATCAGGACATCGTTGCAATGTGCCATGCGCATACCGTGTACGGCACAGCTTTTGCCGCACTGGGCAAAAAGCTGGAGCCGATAACCCAGGACGCCGCTGTGTTTTTCGAGGATCATGTGGTCATTGGTGACGAGGCGGGTCAGGTTTCCGTCGAAGTCGAGGCCGGGCACAAGGTGGCCAATGCTTTTAAGGGCGTCAAGGCGGCCATTCACCAGAATCATGGTCTGCTCACGGCGAGCCGCCACAGCATTGAGGCGGCAGCCTTTTGGTTTATCGCCCTGGAGCGTTGCTGCCAGCAACAGTTGATGGTCGACGCGACCGGCGTTGCGCCGCGATTGGTGACACCGGAGCGTGCCCGTTATAGCCGCGAGCACGTGGGCAGCGAGTACATCGGCTGGTTGCACTTCCAGACAATCTGGGGTCAACTGGTTGAAACCCAACCTGACATGTTTGACTAATACCAGCGCCCGTTAACGCTATTTTTGCAAATGCGAACGGGGTAATACAGCGCCCACGAAGGCGCGCGACAGCGCCAAGAGTGGGTGTCCGGGCTAGGAGTGCAACGCCGAGTGGCGCTGTTCTCATCCGATCCCTCCGGGTGGCGATGCGATTCAGCCGGGTGCTGAAATTGCAGTACTGAGAAGGTGGGAGCTCAAATGGTGCATTGCAGCCGCCAGTCGCACCAAAACGAGGCCGGACCCGCCTGGCCACA
>JBKJZS010000563.1:0-2424 GCA_046714915.1 Polaromonas sp.
CTGGCTTGACGATGGCCTCATCCAGGCCCTCGTTGAAACGGCTCACGCCGCGATTGAAGGGCTCAAAGGGATCGTGCGGGTTGGGTCCCGTCGCGCAGCCCTGCAGCAGGGCAAGAGCCAGTAGGCCGACTCCCAAGCCGGGCCATTTCATCGTGATTCGCGGTTTCATTTTTTTGGCCCAGCCGGCGTGCTGGAACTGCTGTCCGCCGCCTTGCTGTACAAAAATTGGCTGATCAGATTTTCCAGCACAACGGCCGACTGTGTCTGTTTGATCACGTCACCCGCAGCCAAGTTTTTTTCATCAGCGCCCGCTTCAACACCAATGTACTGCTCACCCAGCAAGCCACTGGTGAGGATCTTCAGTGAACTGTCCTTGGGGAACACGTAGCGGCTTTCCAGCGCCAGATTAACACTGGCTTGGTAGGATTTGTCGTCGAAGGTAATATTTTCGACGCGTCCGACGATGACGCCCGCGCTTTTGACGGCCGCACGTGGTTTCAAGCCACCAATGTTGTCGAACTTCGCGACCACGGGGTAAGACTTGTCAAAACTCAACACGAGCAAATTGGCCGACTTCAGGGCCAAAAACAGGATGGCTGCCGCGCCGGTCAGCACAAACAGGCCCACCCAAAGGTCGTTTCTAGAGCGTTGCATCTTTATTCCTTAGTGACTCGGGCCAGAACACGGGTGCAGTGCCGGGCCGGGGGGTGAATTTTCGCATTGAACGCGGCATTTGTTGTGGTGACAAAATTACACGCTGAACATCAAGGCCGTCAACACGAAGTCAAGCCCCAGCACCGCCAGCGAAGCCAGCACCACGGTGCGGGTCGTGGCCCGCGCAACACCCTCCGGGGTTGCCTGGGCTTCGAAGCCCTGAAACAACGCGATAAAGGTCACGGTGACGCCGAATACAAAACTTTTGACGACACCGTTGCCGACATCGCGCCAGACGTCCACGCCCGATTGCATCTGGCTCCAGAAGGCGCCGGCGTCCACGCCTATCATCAGCACGCCGACCACCCAGCCGCCAATGATCCCGACCGCGCTGAAGACCGCCGCCAGCAGGGGCATGGCGATCACGCCGCCCCAGAAACGCGGCGCGAGTATCCGGCGCACCGGGTCGACCGCCATCATCTCCATCGCCGACAGCTGCTCACCGGCTTTCATCAGACCGATTTCAGCCGTCAGCGCCGTGCCGGCCCGTCCGGCGAACAACAGCGCTGTCACCACCGGCCCGAGTTCACGCACCAGGCTCAATGCCACCAGCAAACCGAGCGCTTCCGACGAACCATAACGCTGCAGCGCGTAGTAGCTCTGCAGGCCCAGCACAAAACCGACAAACAGCCCCGATACCGTGATGATGGCCAGCGAGTAGTTGCCCAAAAAAAAGACCTGGTCGCGGATCAGGCCAAAACGGGCAAAAACCGGCCCGGTCAGCGCCAGCAACCGCACCATCAAGCGGGCACCGTAGCCCAGCTCGGCCAGCTTGCTGCGGGTGGCAAAGCCGAGGTTGGCGACGAGGTTGACGAGGGAGTTGTTGCTCATGGACGCCGCCTCTTGCCTGCCACAGCCGGACGGCCAAAATCGTCGGCCACACCCGGGCCCGGGTAATGGAACTGGACCGGCCCCTCGGCCAGCGCATTGACGAACTGGTGCACCAGCGGGTCGCTGGAGTGGCGCACCTCGTCAGGAGTGCCCTGCGCGGCAATGCCGCCATTGGCCAAAATGATGACCTTGTCGGCAATCCGGAAGGTTTCTTCCAGATCGTGCGACACCACAATGCTGGTGATGCCCAGCGTGTCGTTGAGCTGGCGTATCAGTTGCGCGGCGGTACCGAGCGAAATCGGATCGAGGCCGGCAAACGGTTCGTCGTACATGATGAGCTCCGGGTCGAGCACAATCGCCCGGGCCAGCGCCACCCGCCTGGCCATGCCGCCTGAAATCTCACTGGGCATCAGCGCATGCGCACCGCGCAGCCCGACCGCGTTGAGTTTCATCAGCACAATGTCGCGAATCAACTCTTCGGTCAGCGAGGTGTGTTCGCGCAATGGGAAAGCCACGTTGTCAAACACACTCAAATCGGTGAACAAGGCCCCGAACTGGAACAGCATTCCCATCTTGCGGCGCAGGGCGAAAATGCCGTCGCTGTCGAGCTCGCTCACCGACTCGCCCAGCACGCGGGTGGCGCCGGCGCTGGCCTTGAGCCAGCCGGCGATGATTCGCAGCAGCGTCGTCTTGCCGCAGCCGGACTGGCCCATGATCCCGATCACGCTGCCCGGCTCGATCCGCAGGCTCACGCCGTGCAGCACCGGCCGCGAGATGTCGTAGCCGAACGAAACATTGTCTATCTCGACGATGGGGGCACTGGCCACGGCTGGAAGGATGCGCAACGGAAGGGGAGGATTATAGTATCGCTCGCATGGA
>JBKJZS010000564.1:0-16742 GCA_046714915.1 Polaromonas sp.
TCAGGTCTGGTCGCTCGGTGCGATGCGCAAGATTTCTGAAGAAGGTGTGAAGTTTGCCTCGCCCGTCAACGGCGACAAGCTGTTTTTGACGCCCGAAATCTCGATGCAGATCCAGACCATTCTCAACAGTGACATCGTCATGCAATTTGACGAATGCACGCCCTACGACACCCAGGGCCACATCACGACCGAGGCCGAGGCGCGCTCCTCGATGGAACTGAGCCGGCGCTGGGCCAAGCGTTGCGAAGATGAATTTGCCCGACTGGAGAACCCCAACGCCCTCTTCGGCATCGTGCAAGGCGGCATGTTTGAAAACCTGCGCCAGGAGTCGCTCGATGCGCTGGTCGAGATGGATTTCCCCGGGTATGCCGTCGGCGGCGTGAGCGTCGGCGAGCCCAAGGAAGAAATGCAGCGCATCATGGCGCACACGCCGCACCGGCTGCCCACCAGCAAGCCGCGCTACCTGATGGGCGTCGGTACGCCGGAGGACCTGGTCGAAGGCGTGGGCGCCGGCGTCGACATGTTTGACTGTGTGATGCCAACCCGCAATGCCCGCAACGGCCATATGTTCACGCGTTTTGGCGACCTGAAAATCCGCAACGCCCGCTACAAGACCGAAGATCAGCCGGTCGATGCGACTTGCACCTGCTACACCTGCAGGAATTTTTCGCGCGCCTACCTCCACCACCTGGACCGCTGCGGCGAAATGCTCGGGCCCATGCTCAGCAGCATTCACAACCTGCACTACTACCTGAACCTGATGCAGGAGGTGCGCGACGCGCTGGATGCCGGCACCTTCGGCCACTTCACTGCACAGTTCCGCGAAAACCGGGCACGCGGGGTTTAAATCAGCTGTATTTATCATTGCAAATCATGGAATTGAACTCCATAATTGCAAGGATGTTTTCTCGTCACTTGCGAACACTGCTTGCGGAAGAACTCCGGCATTCCCCTGCGGTAGCCCTGCTCGGCCCACGCCAGGTCGGCAAAACCACACTGGCGCTGGAAGTCGCTCAAGCCCTGCCGAGTATTTATCTGGACCTGGAATCTGAACGCGACCGCGCGAAACTCGCGCAGCCCGAGCTGTATCTGGCGGACCATCTGGACAAACTGGTCATCCTTGACGAGGTTCACCGCACACCCGGTCTGTTTCCAGTGCTGCGCGGGTTGATTGATCAGGCGCGGCGCGGCGGCAAGCGGGCCGGGCAATACCTGCTGCTGGGCTCCGCCTCGCTTGATCTGCTGCAGCAATCGGGCGAAACACTGGCGGGCCGGATTGCCTACCTCGAATTGGGGCCCCTCAACATTCTGGAAACCGGTGCCGCCCAAGCTGACGCACTTTGGCTACGCGGCGGTTTTCCCGAAGGCTTCACTGCGGCCAGCGACACGCGCAGCCTGCGCTGGCGGCAGAACTTCATCCGCACCTATCTGGAGCGCGACATCCCGCAGTTCGGCCCGCGTATCGCGGCCGAAACCCTGCGCCGCTTCTGGACCATGCTGGCGCATCACCAGAGCGGCCTGCTCAATGTGGCGCAACTCGCGCGCAATCTGGGCGTTGATGTGAAAACGGCCCAAGCTTATATTGACCTGCTGTGCGATCTGCTGCTGGTGCGCCGTCTGCCGTCCTGGCACGCCAACGTTGGCAAGCGCCTGGTCAAGTCGCCCAAAGTCTATGTGCGCGACAGTGGGCTGGTGCATGCCCTGCTGGACATCGGGGCTAAGGAAACCCTGCTATCCCACCCCATCGTGGGTGCCAGTTGGGAAGGGTTTGTGATTGAGAACCTGCTGGCCTGCGTGCCTGCCGGCGTACAAGGCTACTTCTACCGCACCAGCGGTGGTGCCGAAATTGACCTGCTGCTGGTCTGGCCAAACGGGGAGCTCTGGGCCCTAGAAATCAAACGCAGCCTGACACCCAAGGTTGAGCGCGGTTTCCACGCCGCCAGCGATGACCTCTCTCCGGCGCGCAAGTTCGTCGTCTACCCCGGCAAAGAATCGTTTCCGCTCGGCCATGATGTGCAGGCGGTGCCGCTGGCAACGCTGTGTCAGGAACTCACCCTGAAAGAACGCCCGTGAGCCATTTATTCCAGGCCTTGGCCGAGTCCGGGATGACAATACCGGTGGTCCGGGATGGAAAATCAGAGGCAGTGACTTCACTGAACCGTATTGAACCCCGTATTCATCACTAAAAAGGAAGTCCCTATGCAATACCGCCGCCTTGGAAACAGCAATCTGAAGGTGTCCACCCTGTGCCTGGGCACCATGATGTTTGGCCGGCAAACGCCAATCGCCGAAGCGGAGCGCATCATCGCGTCGGCCAGGGAACATGGCATTAATTTCATCGACACGGCCGACGTGTACAACGAAGGCGCCTCGGAAACCATGCTGGGCAAGCTACTCGCGGGCCAGCGGGCCGACTGGATTCTGGCCAGCAAGCTCGGCAACAAAGTGGGCAAGGGGATCAACCAGGGCCACTATTCACGCCAGTGGTTGATGCAGCAGACCGACGCCATCCTGGCGCGGCTGGACACCGACTACCTGGATATTTTGTACCTGCACCGCGACTACCCCGGTGAGAACCTCGAAGAAGCAGTGCGTGCGCTGGGCGACCTGATCCGGGCCGGAAAAATCCGCAGCTTCGGCCTGTCCAACTTTCGCGGCTGGCGCATTGCCGAAATCATGCGCCTGTGCGAGAAAACCGGCGTGCCGCAACCGGTGGTCTGCCAGCCTTGTTACAACCTGCTGAATCGCGGCCCGGAGGTCGAAATTTTGCCAGCCTGCGGCCACTACGGCCTGGGCGTGGTTCCCTACAGCCCGTTGGCGCGCGGTGTCCTCACCGGCAAGTACCCGCCCGGCCAGCCGCCGGCCGAGGGCACCCGGGCGGGCAGCGGTGACAAACGCATCCTGGAGACCGAGTTTCGGGAAGAGTCGCTGTTGATCGCGCAAAAAATCAAGGCCCGTTGTGAGGCCAAAGGCTGGGTGCCCGGGCAGTTCGCCGCCGCCTGGGTGCTCGCCAATCCGCTGGTCAGCTCGGTGATTGCCGGTCCGCGCCTGCTGTCGCACCTGGAAGACGTTTATGGCGCGACCGAGCTGATACTCGACAGCGAAGACGAGGCCTTCGTCAACGAACTGGTCATTCCCGGCCATGCCTCCAGCCCCGGCTACAACGACCCGAGTTACCCTTTCTTCGGCCGCCCGGCGGCTTGAGCGACAGGGTTGAGCCGGCAAGCGGCTGTTCGGGCTTTTGCTGCTCACTCTGCCTGGGAGGGTGAGCCGGATTTTGCGCTGATGTGCGGGGCGCGCATTAGCGCGGCGATGACCGGCCAAGCGGCACAACCCGCTACCACATGCTTGAGGCTGTGGCCCGAAATGACGTGAGACGTCAATGCATACACCGCGTGGTCGGTGTACTCAAGCAGCTTTGCAGCGGCATATATCATGATTACCGCAGCCCAGCGAACTGCCAGGGCACCCGGCAGCGGCCTGTGGCTGGCCAGCCACAATACCAGGAGCATGCCGCCGAACTGCAATACGGCCCATGGCAGTGCATTGCCTGAGACCCACCAGACCCAGACACTGAGCGGCCCCAGCGCCAGCACGGCCAGAGCAAGCATGACACCGGCGCGCGGGCTCACGCGGTCCGCAGCAGCCAGCCCGATCAGTCCCGCAAACGCGACGACCATGCTTGCACGGTCGATGGCCAGCCTCGCGTCGTCGGGCTGCCAGTGGTACCAGGCTGAAGCCAGCGCTGTGAAGAGCAGGCCCGCGAAGAACACGGCAGCCAGGCCCGGCTGTCCCGTGATGCCGGTTTGCCGGCCGGCGCAGCGCCGCCAAACGAGACACCCTAGACCCAGCGCACCCGATAGCGCGAACGACAGGTTGCTCAGCACATCGAATGCCCGGGGAATGTGCGCCCACGGACGCTGGTCGGCGAAATCATGCTGCTGCGCCGGTTGCGCCACAGACGGGCCGAGAATCGCCACGGCCAGCAACACCAGCACGGCGCCCAGCAGCAGGCTCTCAGGTTTTTTGAAGGTGGGGGTCAAGGTAAGCCGCAGCGCGTCACTGCCCTTTGTGGCGCTGCTTCGCCCGGTGATTGAAATCTCTCTGCCTTATCCCGCCGCTGTAAACACCGTCAAGACCCCGGTGTAACCATACAGATGGTGCCGGGCGATCTCGCCGCCGGCAAAAAAACCGACCAGCGGCACGTCACCCAAGGCCCGGCGAACAATCTGCAGTTCGGCACTGGGGGCGCCGAAGTGTGGGCCCCCGCGCCCGGCGCAACTGACATAAATGGCACCGGCGATTCGCCGCGCCGGATGAGGTGCTGAATCTGCTTCGGACGCGCTCAGGGCACTGGCGACTTCCAGCGTGAGCTCTTGCGGCTCCAGTTCTTCGCGAATTTCGGCGCAAACCCGTATCAGGTCGGCCCTCGCTGCGGCGGCATTGCGCTCACAGAAAGCCAGCTTCATGCCCACCGTGGGCGCGTCGGCAACGGCAATGCCCTTGCGCGCCGGGTCCAGGCCGATGATGTGGCGCACTACGACATCCGCACCGAACTGGCCAGGACGCTGGACGCGGCCGTCCTGCAAACCGGTACCGGCACTGCGCAACCCGACAAGCGTGGTGCGCACTTTTTCCAGCGCATCACGCGGTTTGGCCAACGAGACACCAAGGTCGGCCAGCATCACGTCAAGCGCGCCCTTGCCGTCCAGCCCGGTGACCACATTGCCGTCGCAGGCAGTAATTTCGTGTTCACCGGCAATCGGCTGGCATCCCTGCGTGACGCGCGACATCAGGGCCGCGCCCTGGGCAAATGCGACTCCACTCAATCCACCGCGGAATACCCCACTGGCCGCACCCTGCCCTTTTACATTTCCGTTGCCGCTGAGTGCGAATTGAACCGAATTGCCGCGGCTCGACGCCAGACCACCAAACACATAACCGCTGCCAGTGCGCTGGGCCAGCTCGTCGATCAACTCCGCCACATCAGGGGTGCCGGCGTCCGCGTGCACCAGTGCGGTGTGGGCCTTGAAATGGCTGGCGCTCGCTGGTGGCAAGGGCGAGACGCCGGAAAATACGCGGTACTGGTCGCTCGGCAGCCCGCATAGCATGACCGCCAGCGCCGGTTCATCGAAATACTCGACGTTGTTTGAGGCAATGCCGACGCCGACGGTGCCCGCCCAATCGGTTATTTCAGGCAGCTCACCCCCCAGAAATTCCAGGATGTCCTGCGCCTGCGCAGCGTAATGGTCGGTGATGTAGAGCAGACCCAAGGCAGGCGCGCTGGCGTAGCCGGGCAGTGCCATCTGTGCGCGCAGCTGAGCGAGCACCAAGCCGGCTGCCATCCGCCATTGCGGATGGGTGGCGTGGCCATAAGGAAAAAGCTTCATGAATCAAGATCGCTGAATTAACGGGCAGTTTTCCTGGCGGTCTTGCGAGCCGGCGTTTTTGGCTTGGCGGGTGCACGCGCTGCAGTTTTGGCGGCCGGGGTTGGCCAGGCCTGGGTGCTTCGCAGTGCCGTGTTCATCGCTGAGCGCGCACCCTGGGCGACGGTTCGGCCGGCCGTATCGGCCATGCCCCGGGCCACCTCCTTGGCCATGCCGGTGGCGCTTTTCATCGCGTCTTTAGCCATGCCCGTCGCCATGTTTTTGGTGGCACTCATCGCGGTTTTCTGGGCCGCATCCTGCATGGCGGTGGTGGCAATGTTCTGGAACTGTTGCGTCAGCGCACCCCACCATTGCATCGGGTCGACCACGCCGGGCGCGGGCTCAGGCGCAGCATCTTCTCTCGGCTTGGCTTTGGCTTTTGCCTTGGTGGCCGCCTCCTCCTGCCCGGCCTGGTAGCTGGTAGGCGGGATTTCCAGGCCCGCGAAAGTTTTGGCTTTTTCAGCGACTTTTTGAACGCTGCCGGCCACCGTATCAGCCACCTTGAGCTTGAAGGCGTTGGCGACATCGCCCATGTTGAAATTCATGCCCTTGAGCGTGGCCAGCGTCATCTTCTGCACTTCCAACGCCTGGATGGTGGCCTTGAGCGCCATCGCATTCTGGTCCAGCCAAAACTGCACCGCCTTGAGCTCCTCGATGCGTTTATCGAGTTCTTCAACATTGAGCGTGGGCGCGATCCAGTTGCCCAGATTCGGGAGCTGGGGGATATTTTGCGTCGCGCTGCCGGCCGCCTGTTTGGCCAGGTTCTGCAAAAAATCGAACCCGGGCACCAACTTGCCGAACCCGGCGAAAGAGGGGTTGTCTGCTTGACTCATGTTGTCTCCTGGTAGTGTGGGAAATAAACCGTCCCAACGATGATGGGTCTTGGGCAAGGGCCCCAGTTCATCATGGCCTCATTGTGCAGAGTCGCGGCGGCACGTCAACCGTTTTTCCCGATGACAGCAACATCCGCGCAGCAAGGCTCGCAAAAAAATTCATTTCAAGCCCGAGTTAAAAAACAAAAAGTGCCTTAAGTCCTTATCGTAATTGCGCATATAGCTATCACTTTAGTAGCATTCTTCTCGGACTCAGGGTCCGTAGACGGGTGGGCGGCGCTCCCGCAGGCTGGCCACACCTTCCCGCACATCGGGTCCGGCAAACCCCATGAACTCCAGCGCCAGCGAGGCGTCGAAGGCCGGCCCGGCCTGGCGCAGCCAGTTGTTCAGCGCGTATTTGGTCCAGCTGATGGCACTTTGCGAGCCGTTGGCAAGACGGTCGGCCACCTCATACGCCCTGGGCAGCAGTTCCTCTTCGTTGACAGCCAGCGAGACCAGGCCGATCCGCTCGGCCTCTTCGCCGCTGATCGGCTCGCACAGCATCAGGTAATACTTGGCCTTGGCCATGCCGCACAGCAGCGGCCAGATAATGGCCGCGTGATCGCCGGCGGCCACACCGAGGCGGGTGTGGCCGTCGACAATTTTGGCGCTTTTGGCGGCAATCGAAATATCCGCCAGCAAACCCGCCACCAGCCCCGCTCCGACCGCCGGACCATGCAGGGCACTGACAATTGGCTTGTCGCAATTGATCACGTTGTAAACCAGGTCGCGGGCCTCCTTCCAGACGCGGGTGCGGGTTTCAAAATCGTCGGCCATGTCCTGCACCAGCGCGAGGTCGCCACCGCCGGAAAAACCCAGGCCCTCGCCGCGCAGCACGGCGCAGCGTACCGAGTCGTCCCTGCCTACATCGCGCCAGATCTCGGCGAGTTCGCGGTGGCCGTCGTGTCCGACCGTCGGCAGCTTGCCATTGGACGCTTTCATCTGGATGTCCAGCACGGAGCCGACGCCGTCTGTCAAGGGTCCTCGGCGGGTAATCGCCAAAGTGGTGTAGTGGGTGTAGTCAGGTGTCATGGTGCCAGTCATGCCTTGTGAATGCAGGTTTGAGATGGTTATCACTTTTTTCGTTCACCCCTCCTAATAGACCCATCAAGACCCATCGCGGTGCGCGCTGGAGTGAGGGTCGGCCACTGCACTTTTTTCAGTCAGGTGTGCCTTTCATTGTTGGGCATAAATCGGCTTTAGGCAAATTCAGATCCGCGCTGCCGCGACCCTACAGCCTGTTGCGCGGCCTGATAAGCTTGCCCCATGAAAAGCTTTTTTCACTTCGCCTTCAACGTCACAGACCTCAACGAAGCCCGCCGTTTCTACGGCGGTGTACTCGGTTGCACCGAAGGCCGCTCTACCTCTACCTGGGTCGATTTCGACTTTGGGGGCCACCAGCTGTCGCTGCACCTCGGTCAGCCCTTCCAGACCGAACGCACCGGCCATGTCGGCGACACCCTGGTGCCCATGCCGCACTTCGGCCTTGCCTTGGACCTGCCTGACTGGGAAGCGATGGCCAGGCGCCTGCAGGCTGCGAACACCGAGTTTGTGCTGGCGCCGCAAGTGCGTTTCGAAGGCCAGTCGGGCGAGCAATGGACCATGTTTTTCTGCGACCCGTTTGGCAACCCGCTGGAAATCAAGGGTTTTCGTTCGATCGACACCTTGTACGCGGCATAGCGCCGTCAGCAAGCCTTAGACTCAGGCTGGGTAGGACGCAATCTTCTGGTCAATCGCACCAAACACCAGCTCGCCGTCCCTGCCCTTCATTTCAATCCGGATGGTGTCGCCGTATTTCATGAATTCGGTCGAGGGTTTACCGTCTTGAATCGTTTCAATCGCGCGTTTCTCGGCAATGCAGCTGTAGCCTTTGGGCCAGTCGGTCTTGCCTTTGACTTCAACACCCTTGTTGCTGACGGTGCCGGATCCGATGATGGAGCCCGCGCGCACATTGCGGGTTTTGCAGATATGGGCAATCAGCTGGCCGAAGTGAAAGGTCATCTCGGGCCCGGCCTCGCACAGGCCGACCTTGCGCCCGTTCCAGGTGCTTTGCAGGGTCAGGTTCAGGCGGCCTTTGTCCCAGGCACTTTCTCCATTGAAAACGAATTCATCGAGCGTCACGGCAACCGGGCTGAAAGCGGTGGCCGGTTTGCTCTGGAAAAAACCGAAGCCCTTGGCCAACTCGTTGGGGATCAGGTTGCGCAGGCTCACGTCGTTGGCCAGCATCACCAGGCGTATGCCTTCGAGCGCCTGCTCGGGGGTGCTGCTCATGGGCACGTCGCCGGTAATCACCGCAACTTCGGCTTCAAAGTCAATGCCGTAGGCCTCGCTGGCGCACAACACATCATCACAAGGGCCGATGAAGTCGTCGCTGCCACCCTGGTACATCAGCGGGTCCGTGTAAAAGCTGTCGGGCACCTCGGAGTCGCGCGCCTTGCGCACCAGTTCCACGTGGTTGATATAGGCGGAGCCGTCGGCCCACTGGTAAGCGCGCGGCAGGGGTGCCATGCATTGCACCGGCTCAAACGGGAAGGCATGGCGCGCCTTGCCATTGTTCAGCGTGTCGTACAGGTCCTGCAGTTGCGGCGACAGGAAGTTCCAGTCGTCCAGCACCTGCTGCAGTTTGCTGGCAATGCCCGTCGCATAATGGGCCGTTGCCAAGTCGCGCGCGACAACCACCAGCTGGCCATCGCGTGAGCCATCTTTATAAGTAGCGAGTTTCATCAGGTTCCTCTTGATGTTGGGTGGTCAGCCAGGCTGATTGCCCACGGCCCCCGTGGGGCGTTGCATGGTCCGGGCAATGCGCCAACCCTGGCATGGTTTTACCACTGGGACGATGTGCATGGCGCGAGGGGTAAAAATCCGCAGTTCTCTGGGCCTGACAGCTCTAACCCACATCTACGCGTTGCGGTCACGGGTCATGCCTGCAGCACCGCATTAGAGTTACGATAAGTAAAATCAGTTTACCTAAATGTAATTTTAAATTTTAGTCGAATTCCATGAATGAGCACAAAACTTCTCCAGCCTGTTCCCTGACCGTACTGCCCGCGTTGCCCGCGCAACGGGCCGGCATTCAGTCCGTTGAAGTCGGCTTCAGTTTGCTGCAGGGATTGGCCGCTTCACCCGGACCACTGATGCTGCGCGATCTGGCCGCCGCCGCCGGCATGAGTGCAGCCAAGGCGCACCGCTACCTGGTCAGCTTCCAGCGCCTGCAACTGGTGACTCAGGACGCAGGCAGCACCCGTTATGACCTCGGCCCGGCGGCCTTGAAGCTGGGCCTGGCTTCGCTGTCCCGGCTGGACAGTGTGAAACTGGCGCGCCAGCGCATGGGATCCCTGATGGAGCAGATCGGCCAGACGCTGGCGCTGGCGGTATGGGGCAACCAGGGGCCGACCATCGTGCACTGGGAAGAATCGCCGCAGGCCGTGACGGTCAATTTGCGCCTGGGCGATGTGATGCCCTTGCTGTCCTCGGCGACGGGCCTGTGTTTTTCCGCCTTCATGGCGTTGCCATCCGCTGGGCGCATCGACCAACAACCGAAAAACAACTCCCCTGCGCAGGACCGTTTGCCGCCCCTGCTCAAAGATGAGCTGGCTCGCATGCAAAAACTCGCGCGCAAGGATGTACCCAAGACCATGGCCGAAGTCACGGCCCTGCTGGAAGACGTGCGCCGCCGCGGCATGGCACGCGTGGTGGACACCCTGCTACCGGGTGTGGCCGGTTTTTGCGCCCCGGTGTTCGATGCCGATGGGCACCTGGCGCTGGGTATGGTGGCGCTCGGCTCGCTGGCCACCTTCGACCCGGCCTGGGACGGCGCGGTAGCCAGACCGCTGGCACTGGCGGCGCGCCAGCTCAGCAGCGATCTGGGCTACGCAGCGGCATGAACGCCTTGTCGGGCCAGCAGGCCGCCGCGCCGCCCGTGCGCGCCCTGATCGTGCTGACTGCGCTGGTGGTGCTGGTCCATGTTTTGCTGCTGCAAGTGGCACCCGCGCACTGGGGCCCACAACTCGACTCCAGCGCGGCGAAGCGCCGTCCTTTCATCACCCGCACGATTGAGATCAGGCCGGTGGAAACCGTCGCCGCAACGCCGGTGCGCCCTGCCGTGGAACGGCGCGTGGTCCGGCCCACTGCCCGCCTCCCACAGGAAAACAAGGCTCAAGCCCTTGGTGAAAAAGCACCACCTGCTATTGAATCAGTAGCAAACACAGTTGTCGAAGCGAGTCCGGCCAGCAGCACGCCCACCGTGTCGCCCCAAGTCACGGCCAGCACGGCTGAACCAGCGCCCGCCCCTCTCGCAGCCGTCCCCAGCGCAGCCGCTGCATTGACCATCCCCGGTTCCGTGCGCCTTAGATACACCATGACGGGCCGCTCCAAAGGCATGGACTACAGCGCCTCGGCAGAACTGGACTGGTTGCAGGACGGCCAGACCTATGACGCCAAGATGGTGGTCAGCGCACTGTTTCTCGGCTCACGCACCATGACCAGCCACGGTCGTATCACCGACGATGGGCTGGCGCCGACGCGCTTTTCCGACAAATCACGCGGTGAGCGTGCAGCGCATTTCGAGTCCGACAAAGGAAAGATAAGCTTTAGCGCCAACACGCCCGACGCACCTTGGCTCCCGGGCGCGCAAGACCGCGTGAGTGTGTTTCTGCAGCTCGGCAGCATGCTGGCCGGCGACCCCGCCAAGTACCGCGTGGGCAGCACGGTGTCGCTTTACACGGCCGGCCCGCGCGACGCCGACACCTGGACGTTTACCGTGGAAGCTGAGGAAAAACTTAATTTGCCCGCCGGCGAAATGAGCACCGTCAAGCTTACGCGCAAGCCGCAGCGCGACTACGACCAGACCATCGAAGTCTGGTTTGCGCCGTCATTGGCTTATTTGCCGGTGCGCAACCGAATTACCCAGCAAAACGGCGATTTGATCGATCAGCAGCTGCGGGTCGCCGAGAAGCCGTGAGGAGCGTGACGATGGGCGGGGCCCTCCGCTGTCCGGAATAGCCCAGCGCAGCGGGGTTGGCGCCACAGAGCTTCAATGACCGCCGGCGGCCCTGCCTGACCGGCTGTTTGCACCCAAGGGCGTGCAAAAGCGCGATTCACGTGAATTTGTGGGCATTTACCGGATTTACCCTGTGGCCCTTGAACTTGGTCCAGTCGTTGTTATCTGATGAGCAAGGACAACATATCTATGCAAATGCTTTACGACTCCGAATCTTTTGTGGTGGTCCAGATTCACGCCAACGCGCCGGAAGAATCTGCGCCGGCTCCGGCAGTGCCTCAGCTGGCACGCAACGGTTTTGAAATTGTGGACAAACGCTCCGGCAAGGAGGTCTACCTGGATGGCTCCTGGGCCGAAATGTTCCAGCAGCGTGTTACGGCCTGGCAGAAAAATACACCGACGCAGGAAGAGATTGAAGACACGCTCGAAGGCTATGCCGAACTGGCGCATACGCCGATCTCGCTGCACTGAAATTTCGGGACCCTGAAACAGCGTACACCGAGTCCGCGCCTACTCCGCAGTATCTGACACGGCCAGCGGGTCCGGATTTCCCGGATACAGCCAGCGGTAAAGCGGCGCCACCAGCACCAGCACGGCGACCAGCCGGCAGACCTGAAACGCGGTCACCACTGGCACGCCGAGCTGCAACACTTTCGCGGTGATCGCCATCTCTGCGATGCCACCCGGTGAGGTGGCCAAAATCAGCGTGGCCAGCGGCAAACCCGTGGCCCATGTCAGTAGCCAGGCAAATGCGCTGCAAAGGGCAATCATGCAGACGGTGCCCAGCGCCACCGAAGCCAGCCAGCGTGGAGCGGCATGCAAAAACGCCCTCGAGAAACGCACCCCGAGGCTCACGGCGATCAACAGCTGCGCAGCATTGGTCAGCCAGGTGGGTATGCCCGACAAATTGATGCTGTTCATGGTCAAGCCCATCGCCACCAGCAAAGCCCCCATGAACCAGGGATTGGCCCGGCCCAGTCGCTCCATCAGCCAGGCACCAGCGCCGGTGACCAACGCCAGTGCGACCAATCCGGGCCAGTGAACGGCTCGCAAGGCAGGCGGGTTCAAGTCCAGGCCGTGAAGTCCGCTGAACTGCATCGCAAACGGGATGGTCACCGTGACCAGTAGCAGGCGCAGGCTGTGCGACGCGGCGACCAGGTCGGTGCGCGCATGCTCCCTCTCGGCCAGCAGGGTCATCTCCGACGCGCCACCAATGGCGCCGGCAAAATAGCTGGTAGCTCGCCGGACCGGCGATGAAACACCGACCATACGTGACGCATTGGTTCGGTGCAACCAGCCGCCAAAGACCAGCCCAAGCCCGAGCGCCCAGACAATTGCCAGTGCAATGGCCCACCACAAGCTCGCTACCAGGGCCGTCACCTGCGGCGTGAAATAGAGGCCCAGCGCCGTCCCAATCACCCACTGCCCGGTGTTGCTCAGTGGCCGCCAGCTCGCCGTCCGCGCGCCGGCCACCGAGGCGCCCGCACTTGCCAGCAGCGGCCCAATCATCCAGGGCAGGGGGGTGCCGATGAAAACACAGAGTCCGGCGCCGGCCAACGCCAGCAACAGGGTGAAAAGAACGGCGACGGCGGGCTTGGTGGACATCAACAGCAGGAGGCAAGAAAATTGGCAAGCAGGCGCGCTGCTGACTTTAAGATAGCACTAGTGTGGTGTTGGACGCTATCCGGCACATAAAACCGCGTCTTGTTGCCCATGGCGGCGTTGCAAATACTCGCCATAGTCGAACTATTGCTGCGGTTTGCGCCTTGCCCTGAGCAAAAAGCCATCAATTATGGGTGCCGTCGAGCATGCAACACCACACTAGTATCGCCTTGCTTGCCACCCTCCATGATCCACTTGAACCGCTTACCCCACAGCTTGCGCTGCTGTCTGGCCGCCCTCCTCGTGCTGCTGGCTGCCTGCGCCAGCGTGCCCGAGCCCCGGCTGTTTCCGCATGAGCCGAACAGCATCACTGCAAAAACCGATGCGTTGCTGCCCGTTGACGCGATTTTGCTGGGCGAGCAGCACGATGCGACGGAGCACCAGCAGATCCACCGACAAGTGATCGAGCATCTGGCCGTTCGCGGCCAGCTGGGCGCCTTGGCGCTGGAGATGGCCGAGGCCGGCAACAGCACGGCCACGCTCAAATCGAACAGCACCCAGCAACAGGTCCAGGCGGCCCTGGGCTGGAACAGCAAAAGCTGGCCCTGGCTGGCCTATGGCCCGGCAGTGATGGCGGCCGTGAAGTCGGGCGTGCCTGTACTGGGCGCCAACCTGCCTGCAGTTCAGATGCGCGAGGTGATGGCCGACAGCCAGCTGGATCAGCAGCTGCCCGGCCCGGCACTCAAGGCGCAACAACAGCTGATACGCCTGGGCCACTGCCAGCTCTTGCCGGAGAGCCAAATCTCGCCGATGACGCGCATCCAGATCGCCCGCGACATCAGCATGGCACGCACCATCGAGCAAGCCGCACTGCCCGGCAAAGTGGTCGTGCTGCTGGCCGGCAGCGGCCACGTCGACCGCGCGCTCGGGGTGCCGCGACACCTGCCGCCTGACATGAAGCGCAAGTCGGTGCAACTGCGCGCCGGGCTGGCCCGGACGGAACCCGATGCGCGGCTGGACGCCGAAGACAGGGCGGCTTTTGACGCGGTGTGGTTGACGCCGCCCGTGCCGGACCGGGACTACTGCGAAGACCTGCGCCGGCGACCTGACGCAAAATAGATCACGCCCCCGGGGCCTGCGGACAGGCCTTCAGGCGTTTTTGCGAATTGAATCAGCCACCACATTGACGATGCGGTCAATGTGTTCGCGCTCGACGATGTAAGGCGGACAGATCACGATGCTGTCGGCAGCCGGTCGCACCAGGACACCGTGTTT
Source organism: Polaromonas sp. (assembly GCA_046714915.1). Classification (GTDB taxonomy): domain Bacteria; phylum Pseudomonadota; class Gammaproteobacteria; order Burkholderiales; family Burkholderiaceae_C; genus Polaromonas. The sequence continues at coordinate 14,175 of JBKJZS010000564.1, forward strand.
GAAGCAGTCGATGAAAATGTCGTAGGCACGTTTGCCCGGCGCGCCGGCAACAGACGCCAGCTCCACCGCACCGGCCAGCCCCAGGCTGCGAATGCCAATCACGTTGGGCAGGCCCTTCCAGCCACTGTGCATCGCGTCGCCCAGCACGCTGCCCATCTGGCCTGCACGCTCAAACAGCTTTTCCTGTTTGAACAGATTGAGCGTCGCAATCGCCGCCGCACAGGCCACCGGATGGCCGGAGTAGGTGTATCCGTGGAAAAACTCCACCGCGTGGGCCGGGCTGTCGGCGTTGGCATCCATCATGGTGTTGTAGATCCGGTCGGTGCAAATGACGCCGCCCAGCGGAATCACGCCGTTGGTCACGCACTTGGCAAAGTTCAGCATATCGGGCACGACGCCATAGTAGTCAGAGGCAAAATTGCTGCCCATGCGGCCAAAGCCGGTAATTACCTCGTCAAAAATAAGCAAAATGCCGTGTTTGTCACAAATCTCGCGCAGACGCTTGAGGTAGCCCTTGGGCGGCAGGTACCAGCCGGCGCTGCCAGACACCGGCTCAACGATGACAGCCGCGATATTGCTGGCATCGTGCAAGGGCAAAATGCGCTGCTCCAGCTCCAGCAAAATGTCTTCTTTCCACTCGGGTTCTGCGCCATTGATATAGGCATGGTTAACCGGGTCATGGATGAAACGCAGGTGGTCTACCCGCGGCAAAAATGCCGAGCCATAGACCTTGCGGTTGGCCGGAATGCCGCCCACGCTCATGCCACCAAAACCGACACCGTGATAGCCTTTTTCACGCCCAATAAACACATTGCGGTGGCCCTCGCCGCGTGCGCGGTGGAAGGCCAGCGCCACTTTGAGCGAGGTGTCGGCCGCTTCGGAGCCGGAATTGCAGAATAGAACCTGGTTCAAGTCGCCCGGCGCCATGGCGGCAATCATTTCGGCGGCCTTGAAGGCCTGGTCGTTGCAGGCATTGAAGGCGGTCGCGTAATCCAGGGTGTCGAGCTGCTTCTTGATGGCTTCGTTGATCGGCTTGCGGTTGTGGCCGGCGCCCACACACCACAGGCTGGAAATTCCGTCCAGCACCTGTTTGCCGTCATGGGTGGTGAAAAACATGCCATCGGCGGCCACAAAAACACGCGGGTCCTTCTTGAAGCTGCGGTTCGGCGTGAAAGGCAACCAGTGGTGGTCCATGTTGAAATCTTGATAAGCCATTCGAAATCTCCTGCTTCAAAAAAGTGCCCGACGGGTTATCGCGGCATAAAGCATTCTGGCACTGCTGGCGACAATCTGCTATTACCGGATGTCGGCACAAGCCAGACTGAGCATGCCAAAGAAGTTTCGCGCAAGATCACTGGAATGAGATCCTCAACTCTCGGTTGTAGTCACTTGCAAGTCAGTCTTCGAAGGTTGAAAAACGACACCGCGCGACTGGAGGGAAGAAATGTTCTCCTCGCTATACCCAGCTTCCCGCAGGATCTGGGTAGTGTGCTGCCCCACAGTCGGTGCCTGGTAGCGCACCATGGCAGGTGTCAATGCAAATTTCGTCGCCGGGTTGACGTAGCGGATGGTGCCTTCGGTGGGATGCTGCGCCGTCTGGAACAAGCCGACAGCCTTGAGATGAGGGTGCTCGGGTAGATCATCGATGTCATAGATGGGGGTCGCCGGTATGTCGAGCGCCCCGCAGAGTGCCATCCACTCTGCGGTGGTGCGTTGCCGCGTGATTTCGGCCATCTCTCTGTAAATTCCAATCAGATTGGCATTGCGCGATTCGCGATCACGAATATTGAACCTTTCCACAAGTTCCTCCCGGCCAGCCGTCTTGAAGAGCGCGATCCAGTGCTCCGCCGTGTACGGCAACATCGCAATGTGCCCATCCTTGGTCGGCGCGGGTTTGCGGCCTCCGGAAAGCAGGCGCCCATATCCAGCTTTGCCTTTCGCCGGTTCGAATGTGAGTCCACCAAGGTGCTCCGTCAGCACAAAGGAGACCATGGTCTCGAACATGGGCACCTCCACGTACTGCCCCTGTCCGGTTTTCTGACGATGGAACAACGCCGCCAGCACGGCATTTGCCAATGCCATACCAGCTGTCTTGTCAGCGATCAGGGTCGGCAAATAATCGGGCTCCTGGCGGCCAATACTATTGAGGCTCGTCAATCCGCATGCCGCTTGGATGATGTCGTCAAACGCCGGCTTGTTGCAGTCAGGTCCTCCTTGGCCGAAACCGGTGGCCGCGCAATACACGATATCGGGTTTATATTCTGCAACCGCCTCGTAACCGAAACCAAGCTTTTCGATGGCAACAACGCGCATGTTGTGAATGATGACATCGACAGTCAGGATCAGCCGCTTCAGAATTTCCCGGCCTTCAGGCGATTTGAGATCTAGTGCAATGGAGCGCTTGTTTCGGTTGATGGCCAGAAAGACCGAGCCCATGTTCGGATTCTTCGATACCCCGTTGGAGCGCAGCACATCGCCCTCGATAGGCTCGATCTTGATGACTTCGGCGCCGAAGTCGCCGAGGATCTGGGTTGCGAAAGGTCCCAGCACGACGGCCGTCAGATCCAG
>JBKJZS010000565.1:0-1524 GCA_046714915.1 Polaromonas sp.
CAACACGCATGCTGGCACTTTAACTGATCCATGCCGCCGCCCGGTCGCCTGTGGGTCAAGAAATCGGCTTGAACAGCCGGAGCCATTTTTTGGCCGGCAACCCCCAGCGCGATTCAATGGCCTCTGCCTTTTGCGTCAGCTCGGTGCGATCAGGGCGGCTGGGCTGGCGCTGCGCCGCCACGATGGTGTTGCCTTCCCGCGTCGGCCTGAAGGCCCACACCGCTTCGGCCCCGAAGGACTGGACGATTTTTTCCAGCGAACCGCCGTAGCTGGAGTCGCGGCCAAACAGATTGACAGTCATGACCCCGTCGTCGCTCAGAAGATCCCTGCAATCGGCGTAAAAGTCCGCGCTGTCGAGCACCGGCGCAGCCGCTTCGTGATCGTAGAGGTCGACCTGCAGCGCATCGACAGTGCCGCGGTGTTTCTCTTTGCGGATTTCCCGGGCGGCATCGGCGAGGATGATTTTCAGGCGCAGGTCGTCCGGCGGCAGTTTGAACCAATGGCGACAAGCGGCAATAACCTGCGGGTTGAGCTCAACGGCGCTGGTTTGCATCTTCAATTTTTTGTAGCAGAACTTGGTCAGCGCGGCTGATCCCAGACCCAACTGCATCGCGTGCCGCAACGCCACCGAACCGGACTCGGCAAACAGCAACCAGACCATCATGCGCTGAACGTATTCCAGCTCGATCTCGAAAGGCTTGTCCAGCAACATCGAACCCTGCACCCACTGCGTGCCCAGATGCAGGTAACGAATATCGCCGCAGTCGGAAAAATTGACCTCGGGCAGCTCTGCCTTGCTTGTGCAACTGTCAATTTTTTTGCGCGCCATCAGACCAATCCATGTTTTTCAAAGACTTCACGCCAGGCGGCGAGTTTGCGCTCAAACGGCCATGAGGCATTCGCCGGGCTGGTGGAAGGCAGCTTGTAGAACTGAATTCCCGCGCTTGCCACTCCGTCTGCTGCGCGAGGCCTTGCAGGCCGCGACTCGCCAGACGCTTCGCCGCTGTCGCCTGTCCAAGCCTGCTCAAGCAGGCTTGGATCCGCAGGCTCCAGCCCGTTGGGGGCGGTAAGGGCTTGGGGCGGCCCGGCGCTGAATCCCGGGGCCCCCACGCTCGTCACTTCGTGCACTTCGCTACCCCCCAGGGGGGCTGCGCTTGCTTGGGGCGGCCCGGCGCGGCGCACCATGGCTCCTTCGCCCACTTCGGTTGTGGCAGGCTTGCTGACGGCGTTCGCGCTGCTTCATGGCGCGGCCCATGCCCAGTCGGTCGCGCTGGCCGGTATGTTGGGCAGCAAAGCCTTGCTGGTGGTGGATGGCTCCGCCCCGAAAACCGTGGCCGCTGGTGAGACGCATCAGGGGGTCAAGGTGGTTTCCACCTCGGCCGATCAGGCCGTCATTGAACAGTCCGGCAAACGCCACACCTTGCGGGTCGGTGAAGCCCCCGTCAGCATGGGCGGCAGCGGCGCCTCGGCCGGGCGCGGCACGCGCATCGTGATCACCGAAAGCGGTGGCGGCCACTTCATGAC
>JBKJZS010000566.1:0-3348 GCA_046714915.1 Polaromonas sp.
AGCCGGACATGCGTTCCTCGGACGAGGCGGTGGCCTATGCCAAAGAGCTGCACAAGATCGTCACCTGGATCGGCATCTGCGACGGCAACATGCAGGAAGGGAGCTTTCGCTGCGATGCCAACGTTTCGGTGCGCAAGCCCGGCGCACTGCCGGTGATGAACAAGGGCGCGGTGCAACGCGCGATCGAATTCGGACTGGCGGTGGGCGCGCACATTGCCGAGAGCAGCGTGTTTGCGCGCAAAAACTATTTCTACCCAGACCTGCCCAAGGGCTACCAGATCAGCCAGTTCGAGATTCCGGTGGTGCAAGGCGGCAACGTGGAATTCTTTCTCGAAGGCGAGAAGAAATCGGTGCGTCTCGTCCGCGCCCATCTTGAAGAAGACGCCGGCAAGTCATTGCATGAAGACTTCATCGGCATGAGTGGCATTGACCTGAACCGTGCCGGTACGCCACTGCTGGAGATCGTGACTGAGCCCGACATGCGCTCCAGCGCCGAGGCGGTGGCCTACGCCAAAGAGCTGCACAAGATCGTCACCTGGATTGGCATTTGCGATGGCAACATGCAGGAAGGCAGCTTCCGCTGCGATGCCAACGTGTCGGTGCGCAAACCCGGCGCAGCGCTGGGCACGCGGCGCGAGATCAAGAACCTGAACAGCTTCAAGTTCATGCAGCAGGCGATGGACTACGAGATCCGCTGGCAGATCGGGCAAATCGAGGACGGCCACGCGATCCAGCAGGCCACGGTGTTGTTTGATCCGGACACTGGCGAGACACGTTCCATGCGCACCAAGGAAGATGCGGCGGACTACCGCTATTTTCCCGATCCGGATTTGCCGCCGCTGGTCATCGGGCTGGCCTGGGTTGAAGAGACACGCGCGGCGATGGCCGAATTGCCGCGGGTGATGGCGGCGCGGTTCGTATCGCAATACGGTCTATCCGAATATGACGCCGGTCAGCTGACGCAAAGCAAGGAAATGGCCTCTTACTTTGAGGACTGCGCCAAGGGCAGCGGGCAACCTAAGTTGTCCGCAAACTGGATTCTCGGGGAACTGAGCGCGAACCTGAATGCGTCCGATCTGGACATCCAGCATTCTCACGTCGCCGTCGCGCAGCTCGTCTCTATCATCGTTGCGCTAAGCGAAGGCAAGATCAATGCAAATGCGGCCAAGCTGCTATTCAAGGAAATCTGGACCAACGAGGAAGAACGTTTTGATCAAGCCGTGAACGCGTTCGCTCAGATAGACCGATTGATCAGAGAAAAGGGTCTAGAGCAAATGAGCGACACCGGCGCCCTCGAAAAAATCATCGGCGACGTGCTCGCAGCCAACGCCAAAAACGTCGCCGAGTTCCGCGCCGGCAACACCAAGGCTTTCAACGCCCTGGTCGGTCAGGCCATGAAGGCGACCAAGGGCAAGGCCAATCCGACGCAGGTCAATGAGTTGCTGAAGAAGAAGTTGGGCTAGCGGCATTACCGTCAAGCCAAACGGTTCTCCCACCATGGGTCCCGGGCCGCCAGCATTGTCATCCCGGACCCCGGATCAAGTCCGGGGCCGGCTCTGATCCGGGATCCATGCCGCAAGGCAGGCTGTGCCAGGCGAAGTGGCATGGATTGCGGGTCAGGCCCGCAATGACAGGCATTCAAAGGCGTCGTTGAAGGCGCCCTTGTTTTTCAGAATGCAAATCACTTTTTAGCGGCGGTCGCCGGCGGCCCTTGGGTCGGCACACCACCGGCCAAGGCCCACAGCTGATTGAGCTTGACCAGTTCCTCTTCGAAACGCAGGTGGACGCGTTTTTTCTCCAGATCCTGGTCTGCAATGAAGCGTTTTTGCACCGCAAGACTGCTGTCGTTATCTTCCAGCCGGCGCTTCAGCGATGGCGGCGCTTTGTTCAGGTCGGCCTTGTAAAACTCAAAGTCGATATTGATCGCCTTGCGCTGCTCGGTCAGTTCGGTCGTCCGTTTGCTGGCGGCCTTGATGACCTCGTCGATCTGGCCCAGTGCCTCCGCACGCTCTTTGTCATGCACAGCCCGGTTCGGGTAGCGCAACAGCAAGGCGCGGTCGCGGCGCTTTTCCTCCGCCTCGCGAGCCCGCACTTCGGCGGCAGCCTTTTCTTTTTCTTCCTGCGCGGCCCGCTCCGGCGCGGTTAGCGAAGGCCCGAGAACGCGTTTGACCGTGCCCGACGGGTTGATTTCCCGCTGGACCCGATCAATGCATTCGACAATAGGCCGGTCAGAGGTGATTTTCCGGCCTGCGCCATCGACGCAGCTGTAAATACCCTGCGCTACAGCAACGTTGCACAGGCAGACTGCCAGCGCGGCAAAGCCAGCTCCAAGGCCCTGGTGTACGCGCATTTTCAATAACAAGTGAGTCCTTAATCGACGCCGTAGCGGTGTCGGTAATCCAGCACACGCTGGTAATGGGTCTGAAGCGAACCCCCAGCGTCAGGTTCCACGCCTGGCGCTTGGCTGGCTCCAGCCAGATAGTGCAGCAAGTCAGTCAGGCGGGCAATCGCGAAAACGTGGAGGCCCAAGGTCTTCGTGACAAATTGCACAGCGCTGTAATTCACGTCCAGGCCGTTTTCGGTCGCCTTTTCCTGGCGGTCCAGCGCGATGACCACCGCGTGGGGCACGGCGCCCGCCGCCCTGATGATGGCAATCGATTCGCGCGTCGCGGTGCCGGCCGAGATCACGTCATCGACAATCAGCACCCGCCCCTGGACCTTTGCTCCAACCAGCGTGCCGCCCTCGCCGTGGTCTTTGACTTCCTTGCGGTTGTAGGCAAAAGGCACATTGCGGCCCAGCCGCGCCAGCTCGATCGCGACCGCCGCAGCCAACGGGATTCCCTTGTAGGCCGGGCCAAAAATCATGTCGAACTGCAGGCCGCTGTTTTTTTTCTCTTCCAGCAGCAGGCCGCGCGCATAAAATTGCGCCAGGCGTCCCAGCTTGGCGCCATCGTCGAACAAACCCGCATTGAAAAAGTAGGGGCTCATGCGCCCGGCCTTGGTCTTGAAGTCGCCAAAACGCAACACGCCGGACTCGATGGCAAACTGCACGAACTCCAGCGCCAGTTCCTTGCGGGCCGCCGTTTGACCGTTGTCGTGATTGCCCTGCTCTGGCGTGCCCGTTGTCATGCTCATTGGAAGTCCCATGTTTAAATTAACCAGCCTGAACCTGAACGGCATTCGTTCCGCAGCCACCAAGGGGTTGCAGGAGTGGGTGGCCCAGACCCAACCGGATTGTATTTGCGTGCAGGAACTCAAGGCGCAGGCGGCTGACGTGGCCGGCCGCTTCGAGGAGATTGCGGGCCTGAAGGGTCACTTTCATTTTGCCGAGAAAAAAGGATACTCCGG
>JBKJZS010000567.1:0-3790 GCA_046714915.1 Polaromonas sp.
CCCGCACCGGCATTGACGATGTCGTTGTCAATGCCCGTATAGATCAGGTCATCGCCCGCACGCGCTTCTACCAGGTCGTTGCCGGCGTCGTCCACGATCACGTCATCACCGTCGCCGGTACGGAATGCGTCGCTCGCCGCTGTGCCGAACACCAGGTCTTTGCCTGCCGTGCCGTCGAAGGCCTGGCCCTGGCCATATTTCGAAACCACTACCGTGCTGGTGCCGGATGTGCCGTCGGGGTTGGCGGTAGGCACCTGCGCTTCGTTGCTGGTCCGCAGGGTCACGTCAGCCACCGCCAGCGTGGAACCGTCGGTTTTGGTGGCTGCCGCAATACCGTGAACGCTCTGGCCATCAATCACCCGAAACTGTCCGTCGCTGGTGAGCCCCAGCGCAGCAATGCCCATGTCGGCGAGGGAGCGGAATTCACCTGCTTCCTGCACGCCATTGCTATTGGCGTCCTGCCAGACGCCGAACTGCTTCCACTTGGCATCGCCCGCGTCCAGTACGCCATTGCGGTTGCTGTCAAACGCAGCGCGCAGGGCGGCGAGGTCGGTCTGTTGACCCGGGGCGTAACCGACGAAGGCGATCTCGTCGACGCTCTCGATCTTGCCGTTGCCGTCCTTGTCAAAGGCAATCAGGCCGTCGCCTGGCTTGATCCATGCCATACGACGCTTCCAGCCGTCGCCGTTGACATCCATGAAGACGTTGGAATCGTTCACGTCGGTGAACTGGAATCCATTGCCATCCAGGTCAATTGCGATCGGCTTCTTGCCGCCCGAACCCTCGACGACAGCGGTGGGAGGCGGCCCGTAATGCGTGGCCTGAACCTGCTGGTCGGTAAAACCACCACTGCTGTCGTGAACCCGCACCGTGAAGTAATCAAAGAAGCGTGTTTCTGCGCCACCGTAGAGGTTGGAATAGTCGTTGCCACGAGGAGCGTTGGGCGTCACGGCTCCGGTATCTCTGGCAACCCAATCCGTTATCCTGTCACCCGTCACATCGGCAACTTGAATATCGGTTGGACGCCGGCCCGTGTAGCTCCAGCGCCCTGTTGCGGGATCGACGACGGCTTTCCCGTAGAGAGGGTTTCCCACCACTTCATAGCTGAAGCTTGCGCCGCCATCGGGATCTGCTCCGCTGATGTAGCCGGCGTTCGGGGTTTCCTGGTCCACCGGATCTGCTCTGTTGATGTAGCTGCTCGGCCCGTAGCCAATCAAGACCCTATTGACGGTGTATCCCTCCTCACCGTAAACGATTCGGTCCTCGTACAAAGCCGGCCCGCGAATCTCTTCAACGTAGGGCTGATAGATAGGCGCCCCTTGGGTCGACCCGGTGTTGACAGTCTCGGAAGGATTGTCTTCGCCTCCGGTTGAGATGGTGTACGAGTAGTTCAGCGCGCTGTAGCCATAGACCGGGCGCCCCGGATCGGTCACCACGTCGAGGGTTGGCGCGTCGTTCACCGCCGTGATGTTCAGGTACACACTCGCGCTGCGCGTTTGCCCGTCCGGCGCCCTGACCGTGTAGTCGAACCCGGCCGCCCCGTTGTAGTTGGCTTGCAGCGTCAGCCGAACATTGCCTTCAGCGGTCAGGCTCAAGCTGCCCAGACGGCTGGCGTTGCCGACACCCGAAATCGCCAGCCCCGCCGCCGCGCCGTTGCTGCCATGCCAGGTATCGTTGCCCAGCAGCTGCGCCGCGCTGATCGTGATCGCAACCGGCCCACCCTGGGTGTTGGGGTTGTAGCTGGCCGGCGAGCCATCTTCATACACCTCGGCACCGGGCACGCCGATGGTTTCGCCGGCGGCTTCCAGCCTGTACTGGCTGTAAACCGCAGCCGCGCTCAGCACCTGCGTGATCACGATCTCAGGTCGGGCATGGGTGGCGTCGATGCGGATGCCCGCGCCGACCGGCGTGTACAGAACGCCCTCTTCTTCGGACTCCAGCGTCTGGGTCGAAATCGAGCCATAGCCCACACCGTTGGTTGCTGATGCGCTACTGTATTCATAGCGACTGTTGCTGTAGTCGATGGCGGTGATGCCCCAATCGCCCAGGCTTCTGAGTTCCTTGACGCCCACACCGTTGATGACGCTCTCATCCTGGGCCACTTCCACGTAGGGTCCGAACTGCAGGCTGTGGGTGTTGTTGCCGTCCTGGTTCAGGTCTTGCCAGACCTTGAGCTGGGCGTACACCGGGTCGGATGCGTCGATCCTGCCGTCAGCATTGGCGTCGAAGGCCGCCAGGCTTCTGAGGCCCTTGGCCGGGTCGGCCACCAGTGGATTGGACAGGAGCTCGGTGGCATTGTCTGCCGACTGGTTGAAGTTGCGGTCCAGCACCAGGAAGCCGTCGTTGCCGGCAATCCAGCCGGTCTGCTTTTGGTAGCCCTGGCCATCCCAGTCGAAGCTGACGCCAGTCTGGGCATTGCTCAAGGTGGAGACGCTGCCCACCCCGGCGCTGTTACCGGTGAGCGCATCCAGGTCGATGCCGATGGGCATGAATTGGCCGACGCGCTTGTTTTTCGCATTGACGTCGTTGGGATGGCTCTGGACATAGGCGCTGTCCACCGCCGCCCCCAGGCCGGCCTTGGCGGCGCGCTCTTCCTCGGTCACACCCGCATTGGGGTCGCCTGCCGTGCCCTGCATTTTGGCGGTCTTGACTTCCCACAGCGGGGCTATCGCCTGGCGCTGCAGGGCGCTGTTGAGCAGGTAGGCGTTGAGCTGCGGGTAGTTGGCTGCGCCTGGCACGCTGAGCATGGCGCGCAACTCGGGTGTGACATCGGTCGGGTTGATGCCGAACACCTGGCCGCTGTCGTCAAAGCGGATGTTGTGAAAGCGCTGGGCGCCGCTCAAGGCGTCGATGTCGGTGACGGCGTAACCCTTGTCGGCAAACTCGGAGGCCCTGAAGCTCAGGGACGGCAGGCGTTGCGGGATCAGGCCCAGATGCTGGCTGCTGTCGGGGTTGCCGGCATTGGTCTGGCTGATGATGCCGTTCAGGGCGTCGAGGGTGCTTTGCAGCTGGTTGCGGACCCGATCCGGGCCGAAGTTCTCGCCGGTGGCGTTGACCTGGCTCAGGTAGTTGGTGATGCCGGGGCCGAACGTGACGTTGGCCACGCCCCAGGCGTCGGGCGGGCCTTTGGCTGACAGAGCGCGCAGGATTTGCACGGCGATCAGCACCCAGCCTAAGGGGGTGAGGCCGACGGCAGGGTTGAACAGCAACGCAGGGTTGAACAGGGCAATGGCGCTTTGCGCCATGCCGATGGGGTCTTTGGCTTTGATGGAGGTGATCAGGCCCAGGGCGGGCAAGATGCCGGGGGCGCCGCCTGCCAGGCCGCTGCCGTTGAGGGTGGCACTGAGGGCGGTGCTGCCCAGCCCGTTGGAGAGCAGGGTCTGGTTGACGAAGTTCAGGCTGCTCAGGGTGGCGCTGGTCTTGGCCAGGCCATCGCCGTATTTCCAGGCGTCAGACAGGTTGTACAGGCTGACAATGCCGCCCAGCACCTGGCCGGTGCCGGTGTTGAACAGGCCGGCTCCGTCGGGGCTGGCGCGGGCGGCCAGGTTGTTGAGCAGCACGGCGCCCGAGGCGAGTTTGATGAGCCCGGGGACCTGGCTGTTGAGCAACTGGCCGAACTGCATCAGTTCGACTGCGGTCTGGCCGGCGGTGCTGAAGTTGGCCACCGCCCCGGCCGAGGTGAAGTTCTCAGAGATAACGTTGCTGCCCGGGTCGTAGGCGGTGGTGGTGGTGCCGGCACGGGTGGTGACGCTGCCCAGGGTGTTGCCGTCGTCGTCGCCTTGGCGGGTGG
>JBKJZS010000568.1:0-3466 GCA_046714915.1 Polaromonas sp.
GCGAACGGTTCATACTTCACAAGGCCGGATCAATAGGAGCAGCGCCTGGAAGAGGCTATCCCGTCAACGGCGGGAGAAACCTGGATCAATGCTGCATGAACTGCATTTTTGTGCCGGCCAACTCAAGCAGATCGCCGTTTTTAAGTGGCACAGGTTCGGCGTCGACCAAGGCACCGTTGAGAGTAAGCTTGTTTTCGCCCTCCACATGCGCCACCACAAAGCCGTGCGGCCGTCTGGTAATGGCGGCAACCGCCACCCCAGGCTTGCCAATGGTGGTGACCACCTTGACCAGGGCAACTTCCCGGCCGGCGGCCGCACCCGACATGACCTTGATGGCAGCGCTGGGGATTACGCCCGCTGCAGTAGCCCCGGGCCCGGTTGCCAAAGACGCTGCTGCCGCGGCCAAACCGGCAGCGCCCGCCTTGATCACCATTGTTTTCTCAAACCCGGCAGCGGCGGCCTCGTTCAGGTACTTGATCTTGTATTTGCCGATTTCGACCGTGTCCCCATTGCTCAGCGGCTGCTTTTTGACTGCTTTGCCGTTGAGGTAAGTGCCGTTGGTACTGTTTAAATCTTCGATAGAAACTTCAATACCCGTCAACTGGAGTACAGCATGCTCCCCACTGACGGCCAGGTTGTCAATGACGATGTCGTTATAAGGCCGCCGTCCCAGGGACGTACGGTCCTTGGTCAGTTGAACCTCTTTAATCACAACACCGTCAATAGAAACGATCATTTTCGGCATGGCCGACTCCTGTCTGTTTTTGATTTAGCACGCAAGCTGACTACTTCCCCCACATTTTCGAGAGGAGCCCGCGTTTGACCAAGGCCTCCTTGGCCTGCGCCAGCAAGACGGAAATATTATCCCGTCCGCCGCCTTCATTGGCCGCGACAATGAGTTGCCTGGCTGTTTGATCCAACGATTTTGACCCCCCTAGAATGGTCGCAATTGCCTCATCACTGATCATGTCGGACAGACCGTCCGAGCACATCAGGTAGATATCGCCAAGCTCCACGCGGTGCTCATTGACTTCCAGCATCACGGCGTTCTCGACCCCCAGCGCCCGCGTCACCAGGTTTTTGTTCACCGACGTGAGCGCCTGCTGCGGCGTGATGAGTCCAGCATCGATCTGTTCCTGCAACAAGGAGTGGTCTTTGGTGATTTGCTGAAGCTGGCCACCACGCAAGCGGTAACAGCGCGAGTCACCGATATGGCCCAGCATCAGGCGCGTGTTCTCGAACACGCCGACGACCAGCGTGGTGCCCATACCGGAATACTGCGGGTTGGAGTTGGCCGCGTTGAAAATGGAATGGTTGGCGTTCTCAACGCAAATTTCCATGGCACGCCGCACTTCTCTGGCGTTGGCGTGTTGGCCGGCCTGCGACAGCCAGCGCCCCAGCTCCGATTTGATGAAGGCAGTGGCCATGCCACTGGCGACTTCGCCCGCGTTATACCCGCCCATTCCGTCAGCCAGAATGCAAAGGCGGGTAGTGGCGTCAAACACCACCGAATCTTCATTGTTATCCCGCGTTAAACCCGGGTCCGTCTGGGTACAAAGCTCGTAGATCATCGTATTTATGTTGCCGCTTCAAATCTGTATCGGCAGGCCAATGTTGGCGATGCTCGGGTCGTCAATGGCGATGACCGCAATTCGGTCCGAAGGCTGGCGCCAGGTACTGGTGCTGGCAAAGTCGTAATAACGACGCTCCAGCGTGCCAAAAAAGTCCGTGGCACTGTGCAAAACCAGGACGGCAAGCACTACCAGCACACCAACAAACCAGTCGGCCCGCCAGAATTGACTCCGTTTACTTGATGATGTGGCCACGTCCCGCCCTTTGTCCTGGTTCGCTATTCATATTCGCTTACATCGGTTTCTTTTGTACACGTATCAGCCGACCGGCGTTACTGATCAGTTACAAATCACCCGTGGTGGACATTAACAGACGAGTTACGTCCGGACAAGGGACTTTCGCACGTCCGCCGTACCTTATGTTGCAAATTGGTGCTGCTGTGGCCAGGCGGCACTGCCGATCAACGTAGAAGTGGTGCGGCCAGGCTCAGGCCGTGTCAGCCGACTTTTGACGCAGCTGCATCAGTTTGCCTCCCGCATATACAAACAGAGCGCCGGCCACTGCCGCCGTATAGCCCCAAAGAGCCGATTGGGGCAGGTAGGGCTGGATCGCCGGGTCGGAGTAAGCCATTTGGCCAGCTATCCAGCCCAGCAGCATGGCGCCCAGCGTAATGATGACGGGAAAACGCCCCATCAGCTTGAGCACCAGCTGGCTACCCCAGACGATGATCGGGATGCTGACGAGCAGGCCAAAAATAACAAGCGGCAACTGATGCTGCGGACCCGCGCCCTGCGCGGCGGCGGCAATGGCAAGAACGTTATCAATACTCATCACCAGATCGGCGATGATGACCGTTTTAACCGCGCTCCAGAGTTTGTCGCTGGAGCTGATGTTGTGATCACCGTCATCCTCAGGCTGTAACAACTTGACGCCAATCCAGAGCAGCAAAATTGCACCCACGATTTTGAGGTATGGCACAGCCAGAAGGGCCAACGCAAACGCGATCAGGATCACCCGCAGAATGATCGCGCCGAGGGTTCCGTAAATTATGCCCTGGGTCCGCTGTTTTGCAGGCAGATTACGGCATGCCAGCGCAATGACTGCCGCGTTGTCGCCACCCAGCAGGATGTCGATCATGATGATCTGGCCGACGGCAACCCAGAAATGGGCGGTGAGGAATTCTTCCACGGTGACCTTTCGTACAGACGCCACGATGGCGTCATTGAAAAAAAGACCAAGTTGGATTGTCCCTCAGGAAATCAGGCTTGGGTATTGTGGTGAGCGGAGCTGAGGGCAGGGCCTTGAGCAGCTTGGCCATCGCGGGCGGCTTGCGCCTGCCTTTGAAGCCCACTCCGCCATGATGGCCTGGTGTCATGCCCAGAGAGCGCTGGTCCTTCGATCCGCCGGGAAATGGTCCGCGCCCAGCCCCATCCCGGACGCTTCTGCCGAGCTGACTGCCAGACCGTCGCCGGTCCCGACCCTTGCGTCGGGTCGACGCGCACCTACCGGAGCGTGGGGGGCCGGTTCACGCGGGTGCCGAGGGTCACGTGACCACCATCACCGGCACGTTCGAATGCTCAAGGGTCCCCTGGGCCACCGAGCCGAGCAGCGCGGCGGTGTGGCTGCCCAGTCCACGCGTGCCCATGACGATCAGGTCGCAGTTCTGCTCCTGCGCCACCCTGGCGATCGTCGCTCCGGGAGCGCCGACATGCCGGTGTTCCTGGCGCGCGAGCCCCGCCGCATCGAGAAGCGCACGAGCCGGCGCGAACGCCTTATCGCTGCGCTCCCGAAGGTAGTCATCGAGAGCCTCGGCCGACACGAATCTCGAAACATCTCAGGACACCGGGCGCTGCACATTGATCAGATGCAGCTCCAGGTCACCGGGCGCGCGCAG
>JBKJZS010000569.1:0-2867 GCA_046714915.1 Polaromonas sp.
GGCGGCTCGATCAAGGACCGCATTGCCCTGAGCATGGTGGAAGCGGCGGAGCAATCCGGCGCGCTCCAGCCGGGCGGCACCATTGTCGAGCCCACTTCGGGCAACACCGGCGTCGGGTTGGCCATGGTGGCGGCCGTCAAGGGTTACCCGCTGGTGCTGGTGATGCCCGACAGCATGAGCCTGGAACGGCGCCGCCTGATGCTGGCTTACGGCGCCAGTTTTGAGCTGACGCCCCGGGAAAAAGGCATGAATGGCGCGATTGCGCGCGCCCGGGAACTGGTGGCGCAAACGCCCGGCGCGTGGATGCCGCAGCAGTTTGACAACCCGGCGAACATCGAAGTGCATCTCCGGACCACCGCGCAAGAGATTCTGGCCGACTTTCCGCTGGGCGTCGATTACCTGATCACAGGCGTCGGCACCGGCGGGCATCTGAGCGGCGTGGCGCAGGTACTCAAAGCCAGATTCCCGCACACCAAGGTCTATGCGGTAGAGCCCTCGGCCTCGCCGGTGATCAGCGGCGGCAAGCCGTCGCCGCACCCGATCCAGGGCATTGGCGCGGGGTTTATCCCGGCCAATCTGCACACCCGCCTGCTTGACGGCGTGATTCAGGTCGAGGGCGACGCCGCCAAAGACTACGCGCGGCGCTGCGCGTCCGAGGAAGGTCTGCTGGTCGGCATTTCTTCGGGCGCCACGCTGGCTGCCATTGCGCAGAAGCTGCCGGAGATTGCGCCCGGCAGCACCGTGCTTGGTTTCAACTACGACACCGGCGAGCGTTATTTGTCGGTGGAGGGTTTTCTGCCTTGAGCTCACGAGCCCCCACGCTTGCCACTCCGTGTGCTGCGCTGCCCCCCGAGGGGGCGCATTTCACCTTGGGGCGGCCCGGCGGTGAAACTGTAGCCCCCACGCTTGCCACTCCGTGTGCTGCGCTGCCCCCCGAGGGGGCGCATTTCACCTTGGGGCGGCCCGGCGGTGAAACTGTAGCGCCCACGCTCGCCGCTGCGAGTACTGCGCTGCCCCTTTCCTCACAAGGAGGGGCTGGCCTTGCTGGGGGCGGCCCGGCGCTGCGGCCGTCTGCAGTGCCGCGCGCGCTGCTGCTCACCGCGTTTGACCAGCTGCTGCAGCCCGAGCGCTTCAAGGATTACGGGCCGAACGGCCTGCAGGTCGAAGGCAAGGCCGAGGTGCGCAAAATTGTATCCGGCGTCACCGCCAGCCTGGCGCTGATTGAGGCGGCCGTCGCCGCGCAGGCTGATGCGATTTTCGTGCACCATGGGCTGTTCTGGCGTGGCCAGGACGGCCGGGTGACCGGGTGGATGAAGCAGCGTCTGGCGCTGCTGCTGGCGCACGACATCAACCTCTACGCCTACCACCTGCCACTCGATGCCCACCCGGAGCTGGGCAACAATGCGCAGCTGGGTCTCCGGCTGGGGTTGAAGGCGGACCGCTACTTCGGCGAGCACGACCTGGGTTTTCTGGGAAGCCGCAGCAGCACTGCAGACAGCGCGGGCCCGGACAACGCCGAAAACCTGGCCCGGCACGTCAAAAATACATTAAATCGGCCGGTTGTCCTTGTTGGACATGCGAAGACAGCTATTAAAAACATAGCGTGGTGCAGCGGCGGCGCGCAAGGCTATTTTGAGGCCGCCATCGCCGCCGGGGCCGATGCCTTCATCACCGGCGAGATCTCCGAACCGCAGGCGCATTACGCCCGCGAAATGGGCGTGGCTTTCATCGCCTGCGGTCACCACGCGTCGGAACGTTATGGCGCGCCCGCCGTCGCGGCGCACGTGGCGGCGCAGTTCGGCCTGGCCCACGAGTTCATCGACATCGACAACCCGGCTTGAATGGTTTGACGAGCAGTCCTGATGCAGCAAGACCTGGCATGAATAAACCGCTTCTCATTACCATGGGCGATCCGGCCGGGATCGGGCCGGAGATCATTGCCAAGGCCTTTCGCAACGCACCCGCTGAATTGGCAGGCTGTCTGGTGGTCGGTGATGTCGCCACGCTGCGCCGGGCCGCGCAGCTGGTCGGCAGCTGCAGCGCCAGCGCCGCGCCGGTGGCCCAACTCAACACGGCTGCCGACTGGCAGGCGGTGCCGCCGCGTTGCATTCCGGTGCTGCAAAAATGTGAGCTGCCGGGGCTTGCCGCATATGGGCAGATAAGCGCTTTGGCCGGCAAAGCGGCGGCGGACTGTATTGTCTGGGCGGCCCGGGCGGCCTTATCGGGCGAGGTCGCCGCCATGGTGACGGCACCCATTCACAAGGAGGCGCTGGCCGCCGCCGGGGCCGCTTTTGCGCGCTACCCCGGCCACACCGAATTGCTGCAGGCTGAAGCGGCGGCCTTTTTGGGCAAACCTGTCTCTGAGCTGCCAGTGCGCATGATGCTGGCCAACGACGAACTTAAAACCGTGCTGGTCAGCATCCACCTGTCCTTGCGCGACGCGATCGACGCGGTGACTTTCGACAGCGTATTGCAGACCTTGCTGATTGCGCACCAGTTCGTGCGCGGTGCCTCCGGGCCCAAGCCGCGCATTGCGGTGGCGGGATTGAACCCGCACGCCGGCGAAGGCGGCCGGTTCGGTCGTGAGGAGCTGGAAATTCTCGCGCCGGCCATTGCGGCGGCCCGCAAACAGGGACTGAATGTGAGCGGCCCCTTTGCGCCAGACACCGTGTTTATGCGGGCCAGAGCCCCGGCCGGTCAGGCAGGCGAGTTCGACGTGGTGGTGGCGATGTACCACGACCAGGGCCTGATCCCGGTCAAATACCTGGGCGTGGAGCAGGGGGTGAATGTCACGCTGGGCCTGCCGCTGGTGCGCACCAGCCCGGACCACGGTACTGCCTTTGACATTGCCGGCAGCGGCAAAGCCA
>JBKJZS010000570.1:0-5223 GCA_046714915.1 Polaromonas sp.
GGACCGTCTTCGCCCAGGCCGATCGAGTCGTGCGTGAACACATGCACCACGCGCAGCTTCATCAGCGCGGCCATGCGGACCGCGTTGCGGGTGTAGTCGCAGAAGGTCAGGAAGGTGCCGCCATAAGGGATGTAGCCGCCATGCAGCGCGATGCCGTTCATGGTGGCGGCCATGCCGAACTCGCGCACGCCGTAGTTGATGTGGCGGCCAATGACTTTGCCGCCGTCCGCCGCCTGGGTCTGCACCACATCACCGGCCAGGTCAAAACGCAGGCTGGGCGTGCTCTTGGTGTTGGTCAGGTTGGAGCCCGTCAAATCAGCCGAGCCACCCAGCATTTCGGGCAGACCGGCCGTGAAGGCTTCGAGGGCGAGTTGCGATGCCTTGCGCGAAGCCACGGTTTCGGCTTTGGTGTGCGCCCCGACCACGGTGTCCACGGCGATCTGCGAGAAAGCACGCGGCAGCTCGCCCTTCATGCGGCGGGCAAACTCGGCGGCCAGCTCGGGGTGGGCCACTTTGTAGGCGGTGAATTTGGCGTCCCAGGCGGTCTCGGCGGCCAAGCCTTTGGCTTTGGCGTCCCAGGCGTCGTAAGCCTCCTTGGGCAGCTCAAACGGGCCATGCGTCCAGCCCAATGCTTCGCGGGTGAGCCGGATTTCTTCGGCCCCCAGCGGCTCGCCGTGGGCCTTGGCCGTGTTGGCCCGGTTCGGCGAGCCTTTGCCGATGTGGGTTTTGCAGACAATCAGCGTCGGTTTGTCGGCGCTGTTTTTGGCGTCGGCAATGGCGCGCGACACGGCGTCCACGTCGTGGCCGTCGATTGGGCCAATGACGTTCCAGCCGTAGGCGGCAAAACGCAGCGGCGTGTTGTCAATAAACCAGGGCGCCACCTGGCCGTCGATGGAAATGCCGTTGTCGTCGTACAGCGCGATCAGCTTGTTGAGCTTCCAGGCGCCCGCGAGCGCGCTGGCCTCGTGGCTGATGCCTTCCATCAGGCAACCGTCACCCATGAAGACGTAGGTATGGTGATCGACAATCGCATGGCTCACATCACCGTCGGTGCGGTTGAATTCCGTGGCCAGCAGCTTCTCGGCCAGCGCCATGCCAACAGCGTTGCTCAGGCCCTGGCCGAGCGGGCCGGTGGTGGTTTCGACGCCGGGGGTATAGCCGTACTCGGGGTGGCCCGGGGTTTTGCTGTGCAGCTGACGGAAGTTTTTCAGTTCACTCATCGGCAGCTTGTAGCCGGTCAGGTGCAGCAATGCATAAATCAGCATGGAGCCGTGGCCGTTGGACAGCACGAAGCGGTCGCGGTCAAACCAGTTCGGGTTGTGCGGGCTGTGCTTGAGGTGCTGGCCCCACAGGGCCACGGCCATGTCGGCCATGCCCATGGGCGCGCCGGGATGGCCTGAATTGGCTTGCTGCACGGCGTCCATGGCCAGAGCACGGATGGAGTTGGCCATAAGGGATGGAGTGTTGTCAGCCATTGCGTTGCGGTCCAGGGTGGGGTAATGAGGCAGATCCCTTGGCCCGGCCGGCACTACCAGGCTGCCGGCGAACACGGGAAAACCCCGTATTTTACGGGAAGCGCGCGGCCCGCCTGCGGCGCGGGCAGCAGCTGGCCGGCAAATCTCGTTTGCTATAGTTTTAATAGCTGTTTGCGCACACCCCACAAGGGCAAAAGGACTGTTTTTCTCAAAAAGCAGTCATAATCCGGTCCACCATGAGCACTCAAGCCCTGATTTTGGCTGCAGGTCGCGGTGAACGCATGCGCCCGTTGACCGACCAATGCCCCAAGCCGCTGCTGACGGTGCAGGGCAAAACGCTGATCGCCTGGCATCTGGACAATCTGGCGCGCGCCGGGGTGCGGCAGGTGGTGATCAACACCGCCTGGCTGGAGGCGCAGTTTCCGGCGGCGCTGGGTGACGGCAGCGCCTTCGGCCTGGGTATTCGCTACTCGCACGAAGGCGCGCGTTTTGGCGGCGCGCTGGAAACCGCCGGCGGCATTGCCACTGCCTTGCCGCTGCTGCAAGATGCGCCGTTCTGGCTGGTCGCCGGCGATGTGTTTATGCCGGGTTTTGATTTTCCGGCCGCGGAGGCGCGGCGGTTTGCTGCCTCCGGCGCGCTGGCCCATATTTACCTGGTGCCCAATCCGCCGCACAATCCCAAGGGGGATTTTGGTCTCAGCCAGGAGGGTCTGGCACTGTCCCGGGCCGATCAACAGTTCACTTACAGTACGCTGGGCCTGTACCGTCCGGCGCTGTTCAAGAACACACCGGCCGGCCAAAAAGCCGCACTGGCGCCGCTGCTGCGCCAGGCCATGCAAAGCGGCCAGGTGACTGCGGCGCTATATTCAGGCGCATGGACCGACGTCGGCACGCCCGGACGTCTGGCCGAGTTGAACAACCCACTGACAAAGCATCTTCACCCATGAGCACCACGATCTTTCAAAAACGCCGCGCCGCCGTGGCCCGCGCCCTCAAAGCGGCCGGCGGTGGCCTCGCCCTGCTGCCCACCGCCCCCGAAACCGCACGCAACCGCGACAGCGACTTTCCCTATCGGCACGACAGCTACTTTTATTACCTGACCGGTTTCGACGAGCCACAGAGCTGGCTGGCGATTGAGGCCAACGGCCGCAGCACGCTGTTTTGCCGACCCAAAGACCTGGAGCGCGAGATCTGGGACGGCATCCGGCTGGGCCCCAAGGCCGCACCCGCTGCACTGGGCGTCGATGCGGCTTTCAGCGTGGAAACGCTCGATGAACAAATGCCGGCGCTCCTGTCCAGCCAGAACGCCGTGTGGTTTCCGTTTGCGACGCACAAAGGCCTGGAAACGCAGGTGGACGGGTGGCTGGCCAAGGTACGCGCCCGCGTGCGCTTCGGCGCGGAATGCCCGCAAAGCCAGCACGACCTGTGCCGGCTGCTCGACGAGATGCGGCTGTTCAAGGACACGCACGAGATTGCAATTTTGCGGCGCGCCGGCAAGATTTCAGCGGGCGCCCACGTCCGGGCCATGCAAACTTCAGCCGCCATGCTGCGAAAGCCCGTGAAGGGTGGCCTGCGCGAATACCATCTCGAAGCCGAGCTGTTGCACGAGTTCCGCCGCCACGGTGCGCAGTTTCCGGCTTACACCAGCATCGTCGCCGCCGGCGCCAACGCCTGTGTGCTGCATTACCGCGCCGGCGAGGCCGAACTCAAGGCGGGAGAGCTCTGCCTGATTGATGCCGGCTGCGAGCTCGACGGTTACGCCAGCGACATCACCCGCACTTTCCCGGCCGATGGCAAATTTACACCGGCCCAGCGCACCTTGTATGACATTGTGCTGGCCGCACAGGACGCGGCGGTGGCCGCCACCAAACCCGGCAAACGTTTTCTGGATCCGCATGACGCGGCCACGCGCGTGCTGGCTCAGGGCATGCTGGACACCGGTCTGCTGCCCAAAGCCAAACACGGCAAGGTGGACGACGTGCTGGAGTCGGGTGCTTACCGCCAGTTCTACATGCACCGCACTGGCCACTGGATGGGGATGGATGTACACGATTGCGGCGACTACACCGAACCCGGCAGCAAACCGCGCGAAGAAAAAGACGCGCTGGGCCAGCGCGTGCTGCGCAAGCCCTCGCGTGTTTTGAAGCCCGGCATGGTGCTGACCATTGAACCCGGTATTTACGTGCGCCCGGCCAAGGGTGTTCCCAAAGAGTTCTGGAACATCGGCATCCGGATTGAAGACGACGCGCTGGTCACCGCCAAAGGGTGTGAACTGATGACGCGTGGGGTGCCGGTGAAGGCGGACGAGATTGAGGCGCTGATGCGGGGCTGATCACGAATCAGCGCCGAGGGTGGGGAGCGGACTGCGTGCGTTGGGCAAGCCCGCGCTCAGCGGCCAGCGCTGGCAGAAAACTGACTCGCCGCACGGAGGCCACGGTCACAGCCGCGATGGACCGGGTGTGCGCTGCTCAAACCCTTGCCATGATATCGTCCGGACAGTATCATGACAAATTAAACCCTAAGGAGCTGCCATGTCAGTCTTGGCCCAATCCAAATCCGAGCGCATTGATGTGCGCGCCAGCATGCCGGTGAAGCAACTGCTCCAGGAGGCTGCTCGTGCTGCCCACAAGAATGTCAGCGAGTTTTTGCTGGACGCCGGTATTGTTGCCGCCAACCAGACCCTCGCCGGACGGCTGCGCTTTGAGCTGGCCCCCGACCAATGGGATGCATTTCAGGCCGCTCTGGACCAACCCGTTACACCCAAGCCCAAGCTTAAAAAGCTGCTCAGCGAGCCTGGGCTGCTGGGGTGAATTTGAAGAAAACGCCGCCCGAGTCTTACGATGCAGTCCGCAAACTGGTCGCCTCCGACAGCGTCGATGGTTTTGACTGCGGACAACCGGCACTTAACCAGTACTTGCAGCGTTTTGCGCTGACTAACCAGAGGGCCAGCAGCGCACAGACCTATGTGAGTTGTCACAAGGGGGCGGTCGCTGGTTTTTACAGCCTCGCGGTGGGAAGTGTCGATGCAGAAAACGCTGCGCCCCGCGTGCTCAAAGGCAGGGCGCGCCACCCAATGCCGGTCATGATCCTGGCCAGCTTAGCCGTTGATGTGAACCATCAGCGCGTGGGTTTAGGGCGGGCGCTGCTCAAGGATGCCTTGCTGCGTACAGCGCAGGCAGCGGACATCGCAGGCATCCGTGCCTTGCTGGTCCACGCCAAGGATGACGCGGCGCGGCAGTGGTATTTAAAGTGGGAGTTCGAGGCCAGCGCGACAGACCCATTCCATCTGTATTGGTTACTCAAAGACTTGAAGGCCATCGTAGGTGGCTAACAGTGAGTCTTCATTCGGTCTCCCACACCGCGCGCATCGGGGCCGAGATCGAAGCCAGGCAGTCCCTCGTCTACGCCAACTAAGGCGGCTGGCTGCGTTGGGCTGCTATTGCGTTACATCCCGAGACACGACTTCGACCCCTTCATCGGCGCTCAGGACAGTCTACTCAGTACAAATGGCACGCATCAGTCCGGACTTTCACCGTCCCATAATCGATTTGCAGAAGATTGTTTTAAACATGTTGTGTCTACTTCAGCAGTGCAGGATCAAGGGAGCGTGATAGAGGAGCTAACGAATAGCGTTTATCAACCGCGCAGCGATGGTTGCAAGATGCGATGGACTCATAGGCGGCAGAAAAACCTTGCTGGAGCGGACCTATTTGGCAAGCACCGCTTCAACCCCGCCGAAAGCTTGGGG
>JBKJZS010000571.1:0-3060 GCA_046714915.1 Polaromonas sp.
CCTTCAAGCCCTGATTCCCAACAACGTCAACCTCGGCGAAAACCGCCAGTTGCAACGTGCGCTTGAGCACTGGCAACCGGCCTTCATGAGCTGGTGGGACGAAATGGGGCCGAGTGACTTCAATGCCAAAGAGGTCTACCTGCGCACCGCTGTCGGCGTGGACGCTTCCGGCTGGGCCAGCTACGGCTACACCCCCATGCCCGACTACCGCTGGGGAATCTTCCTGGCGGACCAGGAAGAAAACCGAAAAATCGGCTTTGGCGACCACATGGGCCAGGACGTCTGGCAGGAAGTGCCCGGCGAATACCGCAGCGCCTTTCGCCGCCTGATCGTCACGCAGGGGGATACCGAGCCGGCCTCGGTCGAGCAGCAGCGCCTGCTGGGCCACACCGCGCCGTCGCTGTATGACCTGCGCAACCTGTTTCAGGTCAACGTTGAAGAAGGCCGCCACCTTTGGGCCATGGTGTATCTGCTGCACGCGCACTTTGGCCGTGATGGCCGCGAAGAAGCGGAGGAACTGTTGATGCGCCACAGCGGCGACGCCGACAAGCCGCGCATCCTGGGCACCTTCAACGAGCCCATGGACAACTGGCTGAGTTTTTTCATGTTCACCTACTTCACCGACCGGGATGGCAAGTTCCAGCTCAAGTCCTTTGCCGAGTCGGCTTTTGATCCGCTGGCGCGCACCACGCGTTTTATGCTGACCGAAGAAGCGCACCACATGTTTGTCGGTGAGACCGGCATTGGCCGGGTCATTAAACGTACGCTGGAAGTGATGAAAGAGCTGGACACCGACAATATTTCCACGCTGCGCAAGTCCGGCGTGATTGACCTGCCCACAGTGCAGAAATTCATGAACTTCTGGTTCACTTCGTCGCTCGACCTGTTCGGCTCTGAGGCCTCGTCCAATGCCGCCAACTACTTCAGCAACGGTATCAAGGGCCGGCCGGACGAAGCCAAGTTTGCCGACCATGTGGAGCTTGAGAGCGAGATGACCATCCAGGTGCCGGACGGCAAGGGCGGCCTGAAGAACGAAACCATTTCCACCCGCAACGGCATGAACGAGATTACCCGCCTCGAATACGTGAAGGACTGCAATGTCGGCGTGGCGCGCTGGAACATGGCCATCAAACGCGCGGGTATCGACTTTGAACTGAGCCTGCCGAACACACGTTTTCGCCGCAGCGTCGGTGCCTGGTCGGCCAACTGCACCAACCCGCAGGGCCATCCCATCAGCACGGCCGAGTTTGAAGCGAAAAAAGACGCGTGGCTGCCGACCGATGCAGACAAGACCTTCATCCACAGCCTGATGCAGCGTGTCACTGAGCCGGGCAAGATGGCCGGATGGATCGCTCCGCCGGACCGCGGCATCAACGCCAATGCCATTGAATACGAGTATGTGAAGCTCTGAGGATATCGCCCCCACAGTCGCCCACTGCGTGTGGCTCCCTGCCCCCCGAGGGGGCCGTCGCTTGCTCGGGGCGGCCCTTCGCTGCGCGTGCCCCACGCTCGCCCATTGCGTGTGTCTCCCTGCCCCCGAAAAGCGCGTTTCACTTGGGGCGGCCCGGCGTGGAAACCTAGCCGGTGATGGCCGCGCCGCGTTCGCTGAGCAGTTCCCGCAGCACGGAGCGGTGGCAGCGCGCCTCGTCCGCACAGTAACAGCCCATCGAAAATTGGGCGCTGGCTGACAGCGCGGCCAGCAAATCCAGGCTGCGGCTGGCATTCGCCTCGTTCATCTCCGAACGGTATTTCTTCTTGAAGCTGGCCCAGTCGCGTTCGTTGTTAGCCGCCTGCCCGGCTTTCATCGTGGCTGCACTGGGTGCCAGGTTGGGATACCACACGTCGTACCAGTTCTGCGCCGCGAACTCGGCTTTGGGCACGCCGCGCGGTGGCCGCCTTACCGTGCCTATGCGAAGGCCTTCGCCGGGCAGCCGTTCTGTGCCCAGCCTCACAATTTTCACGCTCATTGGAGTCTCCTGTTCAATCCAGTGAATGCCGCCGCTTTGCCGGGCCTGGAGAGGCCGCTGGAAGGTGGCAAGCCGCTGCTTCCGGACGGGCATTGAATTCGGGGAGAGAGTCGCATCTCCGAAGGCGCTGCAAATAAATGAAACAGGCGTCCAACTGAAACCCTGTTCGAGCTATAATATTGGACTTGTCGGAGTGTGGCGCAGTCTGGTAGCGCACCTGGTTTGGGACCAGGGGGTCCAAGGTTCGAATCCTTGTACTCCGACCAAAATTCCATTTAAGAAAAGCTCACATTGTGGGCTTTTTTTATATCTGCCCGTAGCTCAGTTGGATAGAGCATCAGCCTTCTAAGCTGAGGGTCGGGGGTTCGATCCCCTCCGGGCAGGCCAATCGGTCATGTCAAGCTATTGCGGCCCCGTGATCAAACCCAATACGTTCCTCGCGCTCCTCACGTGCCGAGAGTGCATTCCGGTCGCTGCGGGACGGGTTAACTTTGCTGACGGCGCCTGGCTACGCTTGCCGTCAACCGATTTCTGTACCTGAAGTACGCTGCCGCGTGGTAGGTGCGGCTCGAATTTGCTGAAGGGTTCCCGCTCCGCGATCCGTTCCCAAATGGCCACGGTTATAAATTGCTATAAAAATAGCAGCTGATTGCACCCATCCTATATGGGGTAGGGGCATGTTTTAATAAAACTTTCAGCGTTTCTGGTACTGCGTCTTGCCAAACAGGATCTCGCGTTCCTTGTCGCCGGTGAGGGGGCGGCGCAGGTCGGCCAGCACCTTGACGCCCCGCTGCACGGCCGGGCGCGCGCCAACCAGGTCAAACCATTTTTTCAGGTGCGGGTAATCGGCCCAGTCGATGCCCTGGTTTTCCCAACTGCGCAGCCACGGGAAGATGGCGATGTCGGCGATCGTGTACTGGTTGCAGGCAATGAATTTGCTGACCGCCAGCTGCCTGTCCATCACGCCATACAGCCGCTTGGCTTCATTGGTGTAGCGGTCAATGGCGTACTCCAGTTTTTCTGGCGCGTACATGCGGAAGTGATGTGTTTGCCCGAGCATGGGGCCTACACCGCCCATCTGGAACATCAGCCA
>JBKJZS010000572.1:0-4480 GCA_046714915.1 Polaromonas sp.
GCACGGGCAATTGCCACACGCTGCTGTTGGCCGCCCGACAACTGGCCCGGAAACTTGTCCTTGTGCGCCATCAGGCCCACCCGGTCCAGGTACTTCAGGCCATGGGTCGTGGCCTCGGCCTGGTTACGGCCCAGCACCTTGATCTGGGCCAGCGTCAGATTTTCCGTCACGCTCAGGTGGGGAAACAGCTCGAAGTTCTGGAACACCATGCCGACCCGGCTGCGCAGCTTGGGCAGATCGGTCTTGGGATCATGCACCGCCTGGCCGTCGACATAAATCTCACCCTTTTGAAAAGGCTCAAGCGCATTGATGACTTTGATCAGCGTCGATTTGCCTGAACCGGACGGACCGCAGACCACGACCACTTCGCCTTTTTTGATGCTGGTGCTGCATCTGTCAAGCACTTGCACGGCACCGTACCATTTGGAAACTTCCTTGAGTTCAATCATCTTCTTCTCCGGGGAGCCTTGGCAAACTGTTTTCGAACTGTTATCGAACGATGGCAATCTTGTTTTGCAGTAGCTTGACGACATACGACAAGCCAAAACAGATCAGGAAATAGACCACGGCGGCCAGTAAATAAGCCTCTTCAGGCCGACCGTAAATCTTGCCGGCGGTCGTCAGGCCCTTGAGTAAATCATAGGCACCGATGGCATAAACCAGCGAGGTGTCCTGAAACAAAATAATGGTCTGCGTCAGAAGAATCGGCACCATGTTGCGGAAGGCCTGCGGCAAAACAACCAGGCGCATGTTCTGGCCGTAGGTCATGCCCAGTGCCTGGCCGGCGTGCACCTGGCCGCGCGAAATGGACTGGATGCCGGCCCGCATGATTTCGCTGAAATAAGCGGCTTCAAAGGCAATAAACGTGATGATGGCCGAGAGCTCGGCCCCGATGGGCCGCCCGATCAGCGTGGGCACCAGCAGGTAAAACCACAGGATCACCATCACCAGCGGAACGGAGCGCATGCCGTTGACGTAAAAGGTGGCTGGAATCATCAGGATTTTTCGGCCAGACAGGCGCATCAGCGCCAGGATGGTTCCGAAAATTATGCCGCCCAAGGTGGCGATCAGCGTCAGCTGAAAGCTGAAGATGAGGCCTTTGAGAACGAAGTTGGAAAGAATGTCCCAACTCAGGAAACTCAGGTCGAGACCAAACATGTCAGTGTCCTCCGCCTGCGGTGCCGGCCACGATATAGCCCGGAATCTGCACTTTCTTTTCAATGAAAGCCATGACCCGGTTGACGGCAAAGGCCGACACGGCATACAGCGCCGTGACCGCCAGATAAATCTCGACCCCGCGCGAGGTTTCCTCTTGCGCCTGCATCGCAAACATCGTCAGCTCTGCAATCGACACGGCAAAAGCCACTGACGAGTTTTTCAGCAGGTTCATTGATTCGCTGGTCAGGGGCGGGATGATGATGCGAACGGCCATCGGCAAAATCACATAGCGGTAGGTCTGGGCCGTCGTAAAACCCATGGCCATGCCGGCGTAGCGCTGACCCCGCGGCAGCGCCTGGACACCGGCCCTGACCTGCTCGGCGATGCGTGCCGAGGTAAAAAATCCCAGCGCAAACACCACCAGCACAAAGCCGGGAAGGTCCTTCATCGCCGGGAACATTTTGGGTATGACGAAATACCAGATGAAAATTTGAACCAGCAACGGGATGTTGCGAAAGAGCTCCACCCAGACATTGGCCAGGCGGACCAGCCAGGGACTGTTAGGCAAGGTTCTGAGCGTTCCCATGATGCCGCCCATCAGGATGGCAACGACCCATGAACAGCCAGCAACGGCCAGCGTCCAGCCCCAGGCGTCCATCATCCATTGCAGGTAGGTGCGCCCACTCCCGTCGTCGTTGAGAAATACGTGCCAATCCCAGGTCATGGTGACTCCACCAAAAAATGCATGTCGCTTTGATCTTGTTGTTTATTGTGGAGGAAAAAACAAACCCCGCCGGAACAGTTACAGGCGGGGTTGGGTGGAGTTCAGCTGCCAGGATTATTTTTTGGCATAGTCTTCCATCGGCTTGTCATTGGGGTTGGCCCAGGCGGCCTTGGTGCTATCGCTAATGGCGTAACCCACCGTGGTGTTTTTTGGCGGGATCGGCTGCAGGAACCACTTCTCCCACAGCTTGGCCACTTCGCCGGACTTCAGCAGGTCCTTGACAGCGTCCTCACCGAGTTTTTTGAAGGCTGGATCGTCCTTGCGGATCATGATGGCGATCGGCTCAACGCTCAGAACTTCACCCACGATTTTGAAATCGGCCGGGTTTTTAGAGGTCGCAATGTTGCCGGCCAGGATGGCGCCGTCCATGACGAAGGCGTCGGCGCGGCCAGACTCGAGCAGCAGGAAGCTGTCCGAGTGGTCTTTGCCAAACACCTCCTTGAAATCCACCCCGGTGGCGCGCTCGTTTTTACGCAATGTCTGGACGGACGTCGTACCGGTCGTGGTCGCCACGTTTTTGCCATTGAGCTGGGCAATCGACGTGATGCCGGAGTTGGCTTTGACCGCGACACGTACTTCCTCGACGAAGGTGGTGGGCAGGAAGGACACGTCCTTCTGGCGCGTCGCGTTGTTGGTGGTGGAGCCGCATTCAATATCGACCGTGCCGTTTTGCACCAGCGGAATACGATTTTGGGATGTCACCGGCAGGTACTTCACCTCCAATTTCTTGCCTACCGCTTTTTCAAGGTTGGCAATGATGCGCTGGCAAATTTCCACGTGGTAGCCGGCGTACTTGCCGTCACCCAGGGTATAGGACAGGGCACCCGAAGAATCACGAACGCCCATAGTGACGACGCCGGAGGCTTTGACCTTGGCGATGGTGTCGTTGGCCTGGGCGAAAACACCGCCCGAGACGAGGACGGCGATGGCGAGCGCTGATAGTTTGATTTTCATGGGATTTCCTTCCGATTAAATGAAATAGTTGGTGAACACCATTCTAAGTAGCGGGCACCGGCCTGAGCCCAAGGTTTACCCCACTCCAGAAGCGGGCGCGGTTGGCGCGACAGCGCAGCGGGCCGGTGTTCCAACTTTACAGAACTTCACGGACTGTAAATTTACAGCGGATGATCAGCCCATGCCGAAAGTCGGCGACGGCTAAACGTTTTGCGGGTTGCCACTGAGGCGGGTTTTGCCAAGCGGCTTGGGCGAGGCCTGGCTTTCCAGAAAATGCCACAGCGCCTGCGCCGGGCTTTTGGCCGCGTCCTGGCTGGTCGGCCGCGCCCGGTAAACACGCACGTCCATGGTCATTTCGAGCCCGCTGCCGGCACTGACCAGCTTTTTCGCCCTGAGCTCTTTCTTGACGGCACTGAACGGCAAAAACGCGATGCCATGGCCTTCCAGCGCCATCGCTTTGAGGCCCTCGGCCATATCGGTCTCGTAGACCCGGTCCAGGTGGATGGCGGTACTTGACTGCTTGAGAATCAGGTCCACCACCTGGCCCAGGTAAGCGCCCGAGGCATACCCCAGATAAGGCAGCGGATGCCCGGCGCGGCCGGGCAGCTGGAACAAGGGCGCGCCGTCCCCGTCGGCTTTGACGAAAGGCGCCAGCACCTCCCGCCCCAGACTGACCATTTCATAGCGGTCGGCGTCGAGCTGGAAAGGCTGCGAGTCGTGGTGGTAGGCAATCAGCAGATCGCAGCTGCCTTCGACCAGGCGCAGCGCCGCATCATGGACGTTCAGCGCAATCAAACGGCTCTTGATGGGCCCGAACTTCTCGCGCAGACTGCTGACCCAGGCCGGAAAAAAAGTAAAAGCCAGTGTGTGTGGCACGGCAAACTCAATCACATCGTGCCCGGCCGAGTTGTGGCCACGCAGCATGGCGCGGGTCGACTGCAGGCCCTGCAGCATTTCCAGTGACTGGCTGTACAGCGTTTTGCCGGCAGGGGTCAAACGCGTGGGGTAAGAACTTCGGTCCACCAGGTCCGTGCCGGCCCAGGCCTCCAGCGCCTGGATGCGTCGCGAAAACGCCGGTTGCGTCACGTGACGCAGCGTCGCCGAACGGCTGAAACTGCGGGTTTCAGCGAGACTGACGAAATCTTCCAGCCATTTGGTTTCCATGATTTCAATTATGCGATCAGGAGCGTGCACTGCAGCTACGGGGCATCCCACATGGCTGGTGTTTACCCCGCTCACCAGCCTTAGCGCTTAAGGCCGCGTCCCTTTTCCGCGGTAATCCCGTTCCCGCTGGCTGCGCACAGCCAGCACGCGCACCGTATCGGTGGGCGGGTCATAACGGTAGAGCGCCAGATACCCGCTGGCGCCGGTAGAAATGATCAGTTCACGTTGACCAAAAGCAGCAGGCCTGCCGATCTGCGGACTGGTTTGAAGCACGTCGATGGCAGAGATGATCGCCTGAATGCGCAGGGAGGCATATTCGGGCGCATGTTCAAAGAGAAAGTCGAAGATGCGGTCGAAATCCTCACGCACCTGGGGTGCGAGGACGATGCGGCTCACAGTCGCCGCTTGGGTTTGGGGGCA
>JBKJZS010000573.1:0-9564 GCA_046714915.1 Polaromonas sp.
GAACAGTCCTAGTCCTGCACCGCGCGGGGGCCCTGATTTTTCAGCCACTGGCTGTAGCCGGTTCCTCCCGTCGGGCTGGACGCAAGATAGACGGGAAACAGCGCGCCCAGCAGCGAGCCTTCATGGCCTATGGAAAAAGCGGGTGTGAGCCGTGGCGCGCCGAATTGCCCCAACGCCTGCTGAAGTTCCAGATCAACCAGGGTGCGTCCCTCCCGGATAGCTGCCGCAGCGTCTGCGCTCAGGCCCTGGGATTCGGCCAGCTCCGCCAGTTCTGCCAAGCCCGCGGCGGACTCCAGTTGCAGCCAGCTGAGACGGCCTTCGGCGTCCATGCCCAGGACGCCGAAGGGCTGCCCGATGACCACATGCTCGACCCAGTGGCTGGCGCCCAGGGAGGCAAGATGACGGCTCACCGAAGGGAGCTGCAGCAGCGCTTGTTGCGGCTGCGTCAGTGCGGCGCGCCAGATCTGCGAATGGCGCAGTTGCGGCCGGTCGAGCATGCGCTGGACGACCGCAATCAGATACTGCGAAATATCGGGCGTCTGCTTGGCGATGAACTGGTCGATCAGCCCCCGGTTGAAGGCACTCACGGCCACATGCTCGTCGGCCTGGCCGGTCAGCAACACCCGGCCACCCGGCCAGTCAGTCAGTTCGCCCAGCGCCTGCAAGCCGTCCATGCCCGGCATGGCATAGTCGAACACGCAGACCTGAGTCAGGCCATAACGATCGGTTTGGGTAGACCAGTAATGCAGGATTTGCGGGATAAGCGCATGGCCGGCGCGCCAGTTGTCGATCATCTCCTGCTGGGCCCAGGCGTCGGCTTCCCACAGCGGCGGTTCCTGCTGCAACTGATTAATGCAGGCCTGTGACCTCATGTAGAGCTTGACGTTCCACTGCCGCGGCAACACCATGGCCAGCATTTCCAGATAGGCTGGATCATCGTCCAGAAAAACGATCGCGCCGGGGCGATGAAAAAGGGGAAAATTCATGGGTTACGCGTGAGGGTTGTTTTACTTGCGGATTGGAAGTTCGATGATGAATATGGCGCCGCGTCCCGGCTCCGACTTGACGCGGATGGTCCCGTGCGCACTTTGCACGACTTGTCGGCAGAAAGCCAGTCCCAAGCCGTGACCGGTGCCGCGGTCGGTCGAGAAAAACGGCTCAAAAATGCGTGCCTGCAATTCCGGCGCAATTCCTGCGCCCTGGTCGGTAATGACGATGCGTCCGCAACCATTCAGCACCCCGACTTCCATGCACAGGTCGCCCGGTTTGGGGGCGAAACTGCTTGCCGCCAGCGAATAAAAAGCATTTTTCAGCAGGTTGTTGATGACCTGCGCAAACAGCCGGTAAGACGACTCGAAAGCAAAGTCCTTGCGCAGTACCAGCACGACACTCTCCCGTTCGCGCGAATTGCGGTAAGGGTAGTCCTTGACCACATTGCGCAGCAGTTCGGCAGCGGTCACGATTTCCCTGTGTTTTGGCAGGCGCAGCAGGCTTGCGTTGGCAATCTGCGAGTCAATCTGCTGGTTCATGTTTCGCACCAGTCTCTGCATCCGGACCACCAACTGCTCAAACTGCTGGTCGCTGGCAGGGACTTTCATCTTCCGGCTTTCATTGCGCACGGCGTCGCCTATCAGCGACATGGTGGCCAGCGGCGTGCGCAATTCGTGCGCCATGATTCCCATGGTGGTCAGCGTGTGATTGAGGTGCTCGCGCCGCA
Organism: Polaromonas sp.; assembly: GCA_046714915.1. Taxonomy (GTDB): domain Bacteria; phylum Pseudomonadota; class Gammaproteobacteria; order Burkholderiales; family Burkholderiaceae_C; genus Polaromonas. The sequence goes on from JBKJZS010000573.1 coordinate 1,718, forward strand.
GGTTGGCCGACGACAACCCCAGCAGCAGGGCGCTGGCCCAGCTGAAAGTAATGACCACGGCGTTGATGGCAAACTGCTGCTCACTCACGGGAATTACAGTCGGCCCGAACCCTTGAAACAACGTTCCGGCCAGCAGCATGCCGCCAACCGTGCCCAGTGTTGCCGCACGCCAGTCAGTCAGATGGTAATAAATCAGCACCATTGCGCAAAAACTGGCCAGCCAGACCGTGTTGCCACTGTTGCAAAAATACATCCAGCTAAAAAACAGTGGCAGCTGGAGCCAGACAATGAGGGTGAAAATGCGGGCGGAGAGTTTGCTGGCCGGGTCGCTGGTGATACTTTCGGAAATGAGCAGCAAGCCCATGGCGCCCATGACGGCGCGCAACGCGAGGTTCTCATAAGGCTGCCGCAACCAGTGGCCCCAGATCCAGCCAAACAGCGGATGACCGACCAATGTGAACATCCCCAACCAGCGCAAACGCCCCGGCGACGGGTGCAAAATGGCGACCAGCTGTTCCTCAAAAAGCTCAGCCCGGATTCGCGCCAGTGCCCGATTCCACATCCCCGTAAAACGCCACATCGAATGAATCAATCGTTTAGTCCTGCCGGGCAACCCGAAAGTCATGAATAAATCTTGGAACATATCTCGACACATTGTCACAGTTCTGGAGAAAAAGTGAGCCCGCGCCTACCTGTCAACTTTGACAGTATCGCGCTGGATGGCATGCTCAGCGACTGGATTTCTGCGCTGTGCGAGTTTTCGGTGGAGGCGGTGGTCGTGCTGGGCCCCAATCCGTTTGGCCAGCGGCAGGACCGTATCGTCGCGGCCGTGCACCCACCGCGCTTTCTGGATGCCGCCTCAGCGCTGGCCCAAAGCCAGGATTTTGGCGCGCCGTGGCGGGAATCGGACGCACCGCTGGTGGCTTGGCAGCACATTGCCAAGTCGGAGCACGTTAGCGGCAGCCGCTGGCGCCTGCTGTGGCTGGCGCACGGCTTTCAGAGTGTGGTGCGGGTCGAGTTTCCCTTGCCCTCGGACCGCGCTTTTGAATGTTTCATGTTCAGCCCGCGCGAGTTTCATGACCGTGCCGAAGCCGCCGCCCTGGTCTGGTCGGCCCTGAATATCTGGCCGCTGTTCAAGCGCACCATGGCCACCGCCAGCAGCCCCCTGAGTCCGCGCGAGGGTGAATGTCTGGCGCTGGCCTTTGAAGGCCTGACCGCACGCCAGACCTCAGAGCGTTTGGGGTGCACCGAACGGACCGTGAACTACCACCTGGCCAATGTAATGGCCAAACTCAAGGTCGACAATAAAATGTCGGCCATTCAGCGGGCCTGCTGGTTGGGAGTGATCTGAACAATGTTCTGCGCCAGGTTCTCATAAGCCTGCGCCAACTGCAGCACTGCCAGGTCACCCTGGGGCTTGCCGATAAGCTGCAGACCCATCGGCAGTCCTTCGGCGCTGAAGCCCGCCGGCACACTGATGCAGGGCAGACCAGCAAAGGTTGCGTAAATCACAACCTCCATCCAGCGGTGGTAAGTGTCCATGCTGTGGCCATTGATCTGGGTGGGCCAGCGCTCGCTGGCGTCAAACGGCCAGACCTGCGCTGCGGGGAGAGCCAGAAAATCGTAGCGCTTCAGCAATGTGAGCATGTGCTGGTAAAACGCGCTGCGCTTCGCGCTGGCGGCGGAAAACTGGCTGGCAGTCAGGCCCTGTGCCTGGTCGTATTCCCACAGGGCTTCCGGCTTGATCCGTTCGCGGTTGCCGGGTTGAACCAGAAACGGTGCAATGCGCGAGGCGACCAGCGCGCGCCGCCAGACCAGCCAGGCTTGCCAGATGGGGTCGGCAGGCGTGCCCAGCAGCGCCGCTTCGACCGCGCAGCCCCCCTGCTGAAGACGCTCCAGGGCCCGCTGGCAGATAGTCAGGATGTCGGGCTCCATCGGCAGGTAACCGTCGAGGTCTCCCAGCCAGCCAACGCGGATCTTTTTGAGATCCAGCGCGGGCAGCGCTAAAAACTGGCTGCCATCCTGCGCAATCGACAGCGGTGAGCGTGCGTCCCAGCCGGCCTGGACACTGAGCAGCATGGCGACATCTTCGACGGTACGGCCCATCGGCCCCTCGGTCCCCAACTGACTGAGGTAGACATCCTGAGCCGGCCACATGGGCACGCGGCCCTGGCTGGGCCGCAGCCCAAATACGTTGTTCCACGCGGCGGGGTTGCGCAGGCTGCCCATGAAGTCGCTGCCATCGGCCACCGGCAGCATGCGGGTGGCCAATGCCACGGCGGCGCCGCCGCTACTGCCACCGGCGCTCTTGCGCGTGTCGTACGCGTTGCGGGTGACGCCAAACACCTCGTTGAAGGTATGCGAGCCGAGTCCAAATTCCGGGGTGTTTGTTTTGCCGATGACGATGCAGCCTGCCGCTTTCATGCGCGAAGCCATCAAGCCGTCTTCCCTGGAGACAACACCCTGCATTAACGGTGAGCCCATTGTGGTCGGCAGTCCCCGCACCGGTGCCAGGTCTTTGATGGCCTGCGGCATGCCGTGCATCCAGCCCATGCTTCCTGCGGACGCTTTGCCACGCGCCAGCTGCGCGTCGCGCTCGTCGGCTTGCGTCAGCAGCAGGTGCGGCTCGCGCAGGCTGACCAGCGCGTTGTGGACCGGGTTGATTTGCGCGATGCGTTCCAGATAGGCTTGCATGACTTCTCGGCAGGAGACCTGGCGCGCGTGGATGGCGCGCGAAAGCTCCGCCGCGGGCCAGTCGGTGATGAGGTTTTTCAGGTGCATGTTGTTTTTTCGGATGAGGAGGCTTGAAGGGCGCACCTGGAGTATGGTTACATTAGCAAGCGGCTTTAGTAGCAGCCCTTTGATTTCTGTCTGAATGTTCCCACTTTATCTCCGAAGGAAATTTGTCATGAAACGTCGCTCCCTTTTCGCTGTGGCCGCCTCGGCAGCCCTGGTTTCAGGTTTGCTGCTGCCGCCCTCCGCCTTGGCGCAAACGAAAACGCTGAAGGTCGTGCCGCATGCAAACATCACCATTCTGGATCCGGTCTGGACCACTGCCTTTGTAACGCGCAACCACGGCTACATGATTTATGACACGCTTTTCGGGACCGACCTTGAAGGCCGCGTCAAGCCGCAGATGGTGGACACCTGGAGCGCGTCCAAAGACAACAAGATCTGGACCTTCACGCTGCGTGACGGCCTGGAGTTTCACGACGGCAAACCTGTCACCAGCGAGGACGTGGTGGCATCGCTCAAACGCTGGTCCAGCCGCGACAGCTTTGGCGGCGTCATGGCCAGAAGCCTGGAAAGTTATGAAACGCCCAACGCCAAAACCTTTGTCGTCAAGTTCAAGCAGCCTTTTGGCGTGATGCTCGAAGCGCTGGGAAAACCTTCATCGAACGTGCCTTTCATCATGCCCGCCCGCGTTGCCGCCACGCCGGGCAGCGAGCAGATCAAGGAAAACATGGGTTCGGGCCCGTACAAGTTCGTCAGCGCCGAGTACAAGCCGGGTGAGCGCCTGGTGTATGTCAAAAACGAAAAATACAAGCCTCGCGCCGAGGCTCCCAACGGGACAACCGGCGGCAAAATCGTTTACCTGGACCGGGTCGAGTGGGTCATCATCCGCGACCCGCAGACGCAGTACAACGCGCTGATTGCGGGCGAGGTCGACATCATCGAGCAACCTGCTTTTGAGCAGTACGCCTCGCTCAAAGCCGCCAAGGATGTGCAGATTGTGGATGCCCAGCCCGCCGGCCTCCAGTACATCTTCCGCTTCAACCACTTGCATGCCCCGTTTGACAACGTGAAGATCCGGCAGGCGGCCATGGTCGCCATGGGCCAGGAGGCGTTTCTGAAAACACAGGTGGGCGCGCCAGGGATGTACAAGTTCTGCAAGAGCATGTTCCCTTGCGGCACGCCCTATGCCAGTGAAAACACGGGTATTTACACCGGAACAGCCAATCCGGTCAAAGCCAAGCAGATGCTGGCTGACGCCGGCTACAAGGGCGAGCCTGTGGTGCTGATGCGGCCCACCGATCTGGCATCGATTGCCAAGCTGCCGCTGGTCGCCAAGCAGCAGCTTGAGGCAGCCGGCTTCAAGGTTGACATGCAGCAATCCGACTGGGCCACGCTGCTGGCCCGGCGCGCCAAGAAAGATGCACCCGATAAAGGCGGCTGGAATGCTTTCATGACAGCCTGGACGGCCGGCGACATTCAAAACCCGCTGACCATGGCCATGCTCAATGCCACTGGCGACAAAGGCTGGTTTGGCTGGCAGGACGACCCGGTCATTGAAGAACTCAAGGGCAAGTTCGCCCAGGCGAGTACCGAGGCAGAGAAGAAAAAACTTGCCGAACAATTGCAGTTGAGGGCCATAGAAACGGCCACCCATGTGCATTTGGGCCAGTACAACAATCCGGCGGCTTTGCGGACCAACATCTCGGGCTTGGTGCCGGGCGGCGCGCAGGTCTACTGGAATATCAAGAAGAATTAGTGCCCCCACGCTTGTCGCTTCGCGTACTGCGCTGCCCCCCGAGGGGGCGCTGCGCCTGCGGCCCGGCGAAGCCGGTTCCGCGGCCCCTGCTGGTCGAGAAGGGGCCCGCACGCGTGCCGCGTGAAACTGTCGAAGGGTACACCCGACAGATGCCGACGGGCAGCACATCCCCATGCTGAGATTTTTGCTGCAACGCCTGCTGGCCACCATTCCGGTGCTTTTGGTCGTGGCCGTCGTGGTTTTTCTGATCCTGCGGCTGACGCCAGGCGATCCGGCCGCGGTGATTGCCGGCAACAATTCGACCAACGAAGACATCGAAAAAATCCGCGAAGTCCTGGGCTTGAGCAAGCCCTTGCTGGTGCAGTTCTGGATCTGGTTCAGCCATGTGCTGCAAGGTGATCTGGGCTACTCGTTTTATCTGAACAAACCCGTCACCGAACTGATTGTCCAGCGGCTGGAGCCTACCCTCAGTCTGGCGGTGGGCACTTTGTTGCTGGCTATTCTGGTCGCGGTGCCCTTGGGAACCATTGCCGCCTGGCGCATGGGCGGCTGGCTGGACCGCATGCTCTCGGGCTTTTCGGTGGCCGGGTTTTCAATCCCGGTGTTTGTGACGGGTTACCTGTTGATCTACGTGTTCGCCGTACAGCTGGAATGGTTCCCGGTGCAGGGCTACCGGCGTCTGTTCGGCACCGATGGACAGGGTGTCTGGGCCTGGGCGCGGCAGCTGGTGCTGCCCTGGATCACGCTGGCGATGATTTACGTGGCCCTGATTGCCCGTGTCACGCGCGCCAGCGTGTCCGAGGCGCTGACCGAGGATTACATTCGCACGGCCCGCGCCAAAGGTCTGACCGAATCAGCGGTGCTGATGCGACATGCGCTGGCCAATGCTGCCGTGCCCATCGTCACCGTCATCGGCATTGGCGTGGCGCTGCTGATCGGCGGTGTCGTGGTGACTGAAACCGTCTACGCCATTCCCGGCTTGGGCTCGCTGACGGTGGACGCGGTCCTGAACCGCGACTTTCCGGTGATCCAGGGCCTGGTGCTGTTTTTCAGCCTGCTGTATGTAGGGGTCAATTTTTTGGTCGATGTGAGCTACCTGTTTCTGGACCCGAGGATCCGCTACTGATGCAGGATCGGCATCTCCTTTTCCAGCGGCTCTGGCGCAACAGCGCCTTTCGTTTCGGCGTGGCGGTGCTCGGCCTGCTGCTGCTGCTGGCCGCGATCGCGCCCTGGCTGGGCACGGTGGACCCGGCGGCGATGGACTCGGCCCACATCAACACCGCTGCGGGCGTGCTCGGCCAGTTTGTGCAGCTTGATGGAACGCTGGTGACGCACACCTTCTGGATGGGCTCCGACAATTTCGGCCGCGATATTTACAGCCGCGTGTTGTATGGCACGCGCACCTCGCTGCTGGTGGCGATTTTTACCGCCGCAGTGGCGATGGGTATAGGCGCCTTGCTCGGCATGCTGGCGGGTTACTTTCGCGTCGTCGATGCGGTGCTGATGCGTTTCATGGACGGGCTGATGGCGATTCCAGCCATTCTTCTGGCGATCGCGCTGGTGGCGGCATTGGGCGCGCAGTTGTGGACGGTGGTGGTGGCGATTGCCATTCCAGAGATCCCGAGGGTCACGCGCCTGGTACGCGCCATGGTGCTGACCTTGCGCGAGGAGCCTTTTGTCGAAGCGGCGCGAGCACTGGCCACACCGACGCCGGTGATTTTGTGGCGGCACATTTTGCCCAATGCGATGGCACCGCTGATTGTGCAGGGCACCTTCGTCGCCGCGTCGGCGGTGCTGACCGAGGCGATTCTGAGTTTTCTCGGCCTGGGGCTGCCGGCCGACATACCGACCTGGGGCAACATCATGGCGGAAGGCCGGGTGCAGTTCACCCAGTACCCTGGCAACGTGCTGTTTCCCGCTTTGTTTCTGGTCCCGACGGTGCTGGCGATCAACCTGCTCGGTGATGGGCTGCGCGATGTGCTGGACCCAAAATTTTCCAAGCGCAGCCCATGAGCGCAAGCCACTCACCCGTGCTGGTCATCGATAAACTGCATGTGGCCTTGCCGCCCGGCAGCGACCGGGCCTATGCGGTCGAAGATGTCAGCCTGCGCATCTACCCGGGAAAAACGCTGTGCGTGGTCGGTGAATCGGGTTCCGGAAAATCGGTGATGGCGACGGCGGTGATGGGCCTGCTGGCGCGTGAACTCCAGGCCGGTCCGGGCAGCATTGCGCTGCAGGGCGAGTCCTTGCTGGCCGCGTCGAGCCAACGCCTGCGCGCGTTGCGCGGCCAGGCCATGGGCATGGTGTTTCAGGAGCCGATGACGGCGTTGAATCCAGTGATGAGCTGCGGCGCCCAGATCGACGAACTGCTCAGGCAGCACACCGACTGGGGCGCCAGGCGGCGCAGCGAAGCCGTGCTGAAGATATTGCATCGTGTCAAGCTGCCGGAGCCTGAGCGCATGATGCGCAGCTACCCGCACCAGCTCTCGGGCGGGCAGCGCCAGCGCATCGTGATTGCGATGGCCGTCATCTTGCAGCCGGCCTTGCTGATCTGCGACGAGCCGACCACGGCGCTGGATGTCACCACGCAAAAGGAAATTCTCAGGCTGATAGAAGAGCTGCAGGCCGACCTGTCCGGCGGCCACCGCTGCGCCGTGCTGTTCATCACGCACGACATGGGCGTGGTGGCCGAGATTGCCGACGAGGTGCTGGTGATGCACCAGGGCAAAGCCGTCGAATACGGCACGCGCGATGCGGTGCTGCTAAGGCCGCAGGCGGACTACACCAAAATGCTGCTCGCGGCAGTGCCCAGCATGACGCCGCCGCCGGCGCGGCCGGCACCTGATGGCGCGCCTCTGCTGCGCGCTCAGGATGTCAGCAAAACCTACAGCGCGCGCGACTGGCTGGGCCGCAGCCGCCTCACCCACGCGCTGCAGGCGGCGTCGGTGGCGGTGCACGCCGGCGAAACCGTGGGCATTGTCGGGGAGTCCGGCTCGGGCAAATCGACCCTGGCGCGCTGCCTGATCCGGCTGATCGATCCAACGGCAGGTCAGGTGCTGTGGGGTCGCACCGTACCGGGCCAGCGGGACGACCCCACAGGTGGCTTGCTGGATGTGGCCCATTTCAGCGAAGGGCAGCTCAGGCCCTTGCGCAGCCAGGTGCAGGTGGTGTTCCAGGACCCCAACCGCTCGCTCAACCCGCGCCGCAAGGTCGGTGATTCCATCATCGAAGGTGCTATGAATTTCGGAGCTAGCCGCGCAGAGGCCATGGCGCTGGCGGCCAGTTTGATGGACAAGGTCCGGTTGCCCGCCGAAGGCCTGCAGCGTTACCCCAGCCAGTTCTCCGGCGGGCAGCG
>JBKJZS010000574.1:0-4129 GCA_046714915.1 Polaromonas sp.
GGATAGCTTTGCATGACATAGCCTTCCTGACAAACAGAGTAGGCAATTTGCCGGTGCTTCCCACGCTCGGGCGAATCGGGCTTCGAGGTACTCGATGCAATCCGCCAGACGCGGCGCGTCAGTGTCAACTTCACACTGCCGGAAAGCTTCCGCTCGCTAAATCTGTCCGGGCGCGACGCGCTCGTGAGCCCGAACGGCGCGACCTACCGGGCACTCGTCGATGCGCGTCACCGCGCGTTTCGCGACCAGCTTGAACCCTATGGCTTTCCACCCGGCTTCACGAGCGCCTGGTATAGCGCCCCCGACGCCGATTTGGTCGCGATCACCTTCACACCGATCAGCGCCCGCGACCAGACCCCGGGGCCCGGGGCCGGCAATGCGCTGGCGCTGCTGACGACGCTCAAATCATGATGCCGAATGCCGCGCCGCTGCTGACGCTTTTTGGCGTGCGCCGCATGATGGAAGGCGTGGTGCCGCCGTCAATGTGTACGGCTTCGCCCGACGGCGTACCAAACGTGAATTACCTGTCGCTGGTCGAGTACGTTGATCCGCGGCATGTGGCGCTGTCTTACCAGTTCTTCAACCGCACCCGCGAGAACGTTTTGGCGACGCATCGCGCTTCGCTGACGCTGGACGACCCCTACAGCGGCGCCGGCGTGGTCATGCAGCTGGCCTACCAGCGTACCGAGACCGAGGGCGCTATTTTTGAGCGGCTGCGCGCCAAGCTGGCGGGCGTGGCCGCGCACACCGGCATGGAAAACGTCTTTCATCTGCGCGGCGCCGACATCTACCGGGTGCTCGAGCTCAGGCGCGTGCCGGGCCGCAAAGAGCTGCCCTCGGCCCAGCCGCGCTGCGAACTCGGTGCCGGCTCGCGCCTGCTGTCCGAACGCATGGCGCACTGCGACGATCTGGCCGATCTGATCGACACCACGCTGCAGGGCTTGCAGGAGTTGCTGCTGATGGACCACGCCATGCTGTGGCTGCTTGACGCCGCTGGCACGCACCTGGTGCTGCTGGCGAGCCACGGCTACGGTCGCGTCGGCACCGGCGCCGAAATCGCGCTCGGCGACGGCCTGACCGGTGTCGCCGCGCGTGAGGGGGTGCCGATCCGCGTCGGTCACATGATGAACATGGCGACCTACAGCCGTGCCGCATGCAGCCGCGCCATCGAGCTCGGTTTGCCTGCGAATCTGCGCGGCGAAATTGCGCTGCCAGGCCTGGCGCAGCCGCGCAGCCAGCTGGCGGTGCCGCTGCGGGCGCGCGGCAAGGTGCTGGGTGTGCTCTTTGTTGAAAGCCAGCACGAGCAGTACTTCGGCTACGACGACGAAGACGCGCTGATGCTGCTGTGCGGCCAGCTCGCGCTGGCGCTGACGCTGCTGCAGCCGCCTGAAGCCGCAGCCGCGTCGGCCGCGCCGCCTGTTGCACCGGCCCGGCCAGCCGGCCCGGCCTTGCGGCTGCGTCGCTATGCGCACGACAACAGCGTGTTTCTTGACGAGCAGTACCTGATCCGGGGTGTTGCCGGTGCGATCTTGTGGAAACTTAGCTGCGAGTTTGCGGCCAGTGGCCGCAGCGAGTTCAGCAACCGCGAGCTGCGGCTGGCACCCGAGCTGCGCCTGCCCGACGTGCAGGACAACCTCGAGGTCCGGCTGGTGCTGCTGCAGCGGCGCCTGGCCGAGCACCAGGCCGCGATCCAGATCGAAAAAGCCGGCCGTGGGCGCTTTCGCCTGGTAGTCACCCGTCCGCTGGAGATCGACGGCCGGGTTGATTAGGGCCGAATCACACGCCCGTCCAGCGGCCGATGGACGGCGCCTGGCCTATCCGATGGCCTCGGCGATCTCGCGGTCGCGCGCAGACAGCGGCTGCGCCACGCCGAGCCCGCCCGCCGCCAGGTTGCCGCGCACCTCGCCGCCTTGCGGAATGCGCGCCAGCACGTAGGGCACCGGCTTGCCGGCTATCACCAGCACGCGCTTGTCGCCCTTGACGATTTCCGGCAAAAACTACGGATAACGGATAGGAATTTCAACCACATGAGCTGCATGTATCGCGCCTTTGATCAGCCCTCGACCCGCGTCAAAATCCTCACCTGACCTGCAGTAACGCCCTGCCGATGCGTAGTTTCCAACGGCCAGATTGACACCCAAAAGGCAACCACGCGCGTTCCGGCTAGGCGTAGAATTCCGTAATCACACCCGTGTACACAAGTAAGTGAGGAACCCCATGACCCTGGTGAAGCATGAAGAGCAGTACGAAGGCACCGTCGTGCAGATCGGCAACTCCCGGGGCATGCGTCTGCCAGCCGGATTTTTTCACGCGCATCCCGAGTTCGAGGGCAAGGTCAAAGTCACGGTGGTGGCGGACGGTGCCATCCTCGTGTCGGCCAAACCGGTGCCTATGCGTAAAACCAAGGATGACGAGAGCGACCCTGTCGTCGCCAGCTTTCTTCAGTTCATGGAAAAGCAGATGACCGCGCACCCCGAAGACATCGTGGCAGCGGACGCCGCGCAGCTGCGGCGCATCGGTAAGCTGGTCAAGGGCATCAAAGTAGCGTAACGGCATGCCGATGATCGCTAACGGCTGGGGTCTGTATTACTTCCGCATCTTCAAAGCCGCGCTTGATGAACTCGAAGCGGCGGTGACCCAACTCGCTCAGGATGACCCCAAGGGCTACAAGACTCATCCGAAGACCAAGCTGCTGGCTTCGGTCTACAAGGCAATCACGGAAGTGGTTCCGACCAACCCCGATGCGCCTGAATTCAGGCTGGGCAAGACGCTGGGGCCGGACAACACCAACTGGCGGCGGGTCAAGAAGGGCTTGCCGGATCGCTATCGGCTGTTTTTCCGTTTTGCTTCAAGTCCTGTCAAGGTGATTGTCTACGTCTGGTTCAACGACGAGGACACCTTGCGCAAGGCGGGCGCGAAGACAGACGTGTACGAGACGTTCAAACGCATGCTGGCGCGCGGGGTAGTGCCAGGGAGTATCGGGGAGTTGCTCTCCGAGTCGCATGGTTGAAAGTGAAGAAAAATGAATCCAGAACCACCTTCTCAACCCGACGTACGTGGCGATGTACTATTGCTCTGGCCCGATGAAGTCTTCATTTCCGTTCGGGCTGAGCTTGTCGAAGCCAGCGCAGCCCTTCGACCCCTTCGACGGTGCTCAGGACAGGCGGCTCAGGGCGAACGGTTCATACTTCACAAGGCTGGATCAATAATAAGGTCGCAATGTTTGATGTTTATGTGATGGGACTGCAGCGGCTTCCAGGCATTGATGCGGTCGATCGAAAAGGGCCGAACCCGGGTGAAGGGTTCCGGGGCTGTCGCGTGGGCAAGGAGAGGGCCGTGGCGTACGGCCAGGAGTTGCTGCGGACTGTGGGTCCCGACCGGCTCATGTGGGCCAGTGATTGGCCCTTTGCGGATCACGAAAACCAGTTCAGCGATCAGGACACCATCGACGCGGTGCGCGCGTGGGTCCCGCCTGGGCCGGCGCGGGACCGGATCTTCGGACGCAACCCCCTCGGCCTCTATTTTTCTTGAGTTTCATTCCACAATATCGAGGGAGAATTCCGAATGCATGACATCTTGATTCGCAACGCGCAGGTTTATGACGGCCTGGGCAATCCACCGAAGCAGGCGGACGTGGCCATCGACAACGGGCGCATCAGCGTGATCGGAAAGGTTGCGTCGCCGGCCCGTGAAACGGTCGATGCGGGCGGCCTGTCGCTGATGCCCGGCATCGTCGACCTGCACACCCACTACGACGCGCAGGTCACCTGGGACCGCACGATGTCACCGTCGCCGGCACTCGGCGTTACCACCGCAGTCATCGGCAACTGCGGCTTCGGCGTCGCACCCTGCCCGGCCAACATGCGCGAGACCATGATGAAGAACCTCTCTGTGGTGGAGGGCATGGACCTGAATGCCTTGCTGACGGGCGTGAAGTGGGACTTCGAGACCTTCGCCGAATACATGGCGCAGCTTAGGCGCACCGGGCCGTACCTGAACACCGCGGTCTTCGCGGGCCATTCGGTGATGCGCACGGCGGTGATGGGCGAGGCGGCCTCTGAAAGGGTAGAGCCCACCGAAGCCGAGATGACCGAGATGCGCCGCCTGCTTCGCGAAGCGATGGACGCCG
>JBKJZS010000575.1:0-1334 GCA_046714915.1 Polaromonas sp.
CTCGATGCCTTGGTGCTTGGCCTGCCCTGGGCGCGCATTGGCGAGGGCGGAATAATTACGCTGGTTTGATGCAAGCATTTGGGCGTGCTCCCGTGTCTATTGGGGCATGCGCCGATAGGCACCAACGTGCAGCGCGGGCACACTACTGTGCATGGTCGTTGCCCTTGAATCCCTGCCAAGTTTCACCGCAGAACAACTGCGCGATCTGGCCGGTGATTTGATTACTCAGATCGCCAACCAGGACAAGCAACTCGCCCTGCGGGACCAGGCTATCGCCAGCAAAGACCGCGAGATCAAGTACCGCCAGGCCAAGATCGAGCAGCTCACGCACGAGATGGCGGTCTTGAAGCGTTGGAAGTTCGGGCGCAGCCGCGAGCAGCTTGACGCGGGCCAGGCCAGCCTGCTCGATGAAACCATCGATGCCGACATCGCGGCCATCGAGCAGGAGCTGGAGAGTCTGGCGCCCACACCCAGGCTAGACACCGACACCCGCAAGCAGCCCAAACGCGCAGCGCTGCCGCCCGAGCTGCCCCGCGTGGAGATGCACCATGAACCCGAATCCACCAGCTGCACCACCCCAGGCTGCGGCTGTACCTTAAAGCGCATCGGCGAGGACATCAGCGAGAAGCTGGACTACACGCCCGGGCTGTTCACGGTGGAGCGTCATATCCGCGGCAAGTGGGCCTGCGCCCACTGCCAGAGCCTGACCCAGGCGCCGGTGCCGGCGCAGATCATCGACAAAGGCATCCCCACTTGCGGACTGCTGGCCCAGGTGCTGGTGGCCAAGTACGCAGACCATTTACCCCTGTACCGGCAAGAAACCATCTTTGCCCGTGCCGGCATGGCGCTGCCGCGCTCCACGCTGGCCCAGTGGGTGGGCGTGTGCGGGGTTCAGTTGCAGCCGCTGGTCGATGCCTTGAAAGAAGAAATCCTCAGCCACGCGGTCTTGCATGCCGATGAGACGCCGGTGGCCATGCTCAAGCCGGGCAACAAGAAAACGCACCGGGCCTACCTGTGGGCGTATGCGCCGGGAGCCTTCGAGGATCTCAAGGCGGTGGTCTACGACTTCTGTGAAAGCCGCGCGGGCGAGCATGCCAGAGCCTTTCTGGGGGACTGGAAAGGCACGCTGGTTTGTGACGACTTCAGTGGTTACAAAGCGGGATTTGCGGGCGGCATCACCGAAGGGGGGTGCATGGCGCACGCCAGACGCAAGTTCTTTGACCTGCATGTGAGCAACAAGAGCGAGATTGCAGGGCTTGCCCTGCAGTACATCGGTCAGCTTTACGACGTAGAGCGCGAGGTCAAGAACTTGCACGCTGATGAACGACGACAAA
>JBKJZS010000576.1:0-4584 GCA_046714915.1 Polaromonas sp.
GTGCTTGGGCTACCGCACGCCGCACGAGGTCTTTTATGGCTTGAAGATGCAGCCGATTACACTGCCTTTTGTTGCGCTTTGTACTTGAATCTGCCTGACATTTAGACCTCATCCCTTATTCCACGGGCGCATACAGCTATTACTTTAATAGCATTGCGGATCGCCTTGGGAGCTCAGCGGGTGACACGATCGAACTTGAACACCCCGGGGTCGCGGATGGTATCCACATCCACCGGGATAACGCTTTTCGGCGAAAACCTCCCTTCAAGCAGCAACTTGGACAAGGGGTTTTCAATCCGCTGCTGGATTGCACGCTTCAAAGGCCGCGCACCAAACACCGGGTCAAACCCCACTTTGGCCAGCTCGATAATGGCCGCTTCCGACACGTCCAGCGTAAGGTCCATTTTCTGCAGACGGGCCATCAGCACCTTGAGCTGGATACGCGCGATGGACTCGATGTTTTTCGCGTCGAGTGCATGGAAGACGACGGTCTCGTCGATGCGGTTCAAAAACTCCGGCCGAAAGTAATTTTTCAATTCGTCGGTGACCGCGTCCTTGATCTCTTCCGTCGGCCGACCGACCATGGACTGGATGATGGGCGAGCCGATGTTGCTGGTCATCACGATGACGGTGTTCTTGAAATCCACGGTGCGGCCCTGGCCGTCCGTGAGACGTCCATCGTCCAGGACCTGCAACAGCACATTGAAGACATCCGGATGGGCTTTTTCCACCTCGTCGAGCAGCAGTACGCTGTAGGGCTTGCGGCGGACGGCTTCCGTCAGGTAGCCGCCTTCTTCGTAACCGACATAGCCGGGCGGCGCACCAATCAACCGTGCGACCGAATGCTTCTCCATGAACTCGCTCATGTCGATACGGACAAGATGGTCTTCGCTATCGAACAGAAAACCCGCCAACGCCTTGCACAGTTCGGTTTTGCCCACGCCCGTGGGACCCAGGAAAAGAAAACTCCCGGTCGGGCGGTTCGGATCGCTCAGGCCCGAGCGTGAGCGGCGGATGGCGTTGGCCACCGCGCCTATGGCTTCGGCTTGTCCGACCACGCGCTCGTGCAGCTTGCCTTCCATGAGCAGCAGCTTGTCACGCTCGCCCTGCATCAGTTTGCTGACCGGAATGCCAGTGGAACGCGCCACAACTTCAGCAATTTCTTCAGCACCCACCTGGGTACGCAGCAACTTGGGAGCGTTGTTCGTGTCTTTCTGCGCCTCGCTGTCTTGCGCCGCTTTCAGGCGCTTTTCCAGCTCGGGCAGCTTGCCGTATTGCAGCTCGGCCACCTTGTTGAAGTCGCCCTTGCGGGTGAAATCTTCAATCTGGAAGCGAATTCGGTCTATTTCTTCAATGACGTCTTTGGAACCCAGTGCCTGGGCTTTTTCGGCCTGCCAGATTTCGTCGAGGTCGGAGATTTCTTTCTGCAGCTTGGTGATATCTTCTTCAATCAAGCCGAAGCGCTTTTGCGAGGCCTCGTCTTTTTCACGACGCACGGCTTCGCGCTCGATTTGAAGCTGAATCAGCCGGCGGTCCAGCCTGTCCATGACTTCAGGCTTGGAGTCCCTCTCGATCCTGATCTTGCTTGCCGCCTCGTCAATCAGGTCAATCGCCTTGTCGGGCAAAAATCGGTCGGTGATGTAGCGGTGGCTCAGCTCGGCCGCAGCCACAATGGCCAGGTCAGTGATTTGCACGCCGTGGTGTACCTCGTATTTTTCTTTCAGACCGCGAAGGATGGCAATGGTGGCTTCTACCGTCGGTTCGGCCACCAGAATTTTCTGAAAGCGGCGCTCCAGTGCGGCGTCTTTTTCAATGTATTTGCGGTATTCGTCGAGCGTGGTGGCGCCAACGCAATGCAGCTCGCCACGCGCCAGAGCGGGCTTGAGCATGTTGCCGGCGTCCATCGCGCCTTCGGCCTTGCCGGCACCCACCATGGTGTGCAGTTCGTCGATAAAAACAATGGTCTGACCTTCATCCTGGGCGAGTTCCTTGAGCACGGTTTTCAGGCGCTCTTCAAATTCACCGCGGAACTTGGCCCCTGCCAGCAGCGCCGCCATGTCCAGTGACAACACACGTTTTCCTTTGAGCGACTCCGGCACTTCGCCCGCGACAATGCGCTGGGCCAGGCCCTCCACAATGGCGGTTTTCCCAACGCCGGGCTCGCCAATGAGGACCGGGTTGTTTTTGGTGCGACGCTGCAGCACCTGAATGGCACGGCGGATTTCATCGTCGCGGCCAATCACCGGATCCAGCTTGCCCAGGCGGGCCCGCTCGGTCAGGTCCATGCAGTATTTCTTCAGGGCTTCGCGCTGGCCTTCAGCCTCGGCACTGTCCACGCCCTGGCCACCGCGCACGGCGTCGATCGCCGCTTCCAGCGCTTTGCGGGTCAGGCCTGCTTCGCGGGCCAGCCGACCGGCCTCGCCCTTGCTGTCGGCGACCGCCAGTAAAAACAGCTCGCCGGCAATGAATTGGTCGCCACGCTTGATGGCCTCCTTCTCGGTGGCCTGCAGCAGCTTGCCTAGCTCGGGGTTGACCTGCACCTGCTCCTGGCCGTGGACCAACGGAAGTTTTTTGACCGCGATGTCGGTTGCTACCTGCAAGGCCGCGACGTTGACGCCGGCCCGCTGCAGCAGCGCTTTCGGACCGTCGTCCTGCCGCAACATCGCGGCCAGCAGGTGAACCGGTTCGATGTAAGCATGGTCGTTGCCGAGCGCCAGCGATTGCGCATCGCTGAGCGCTTCCTGGAATTTGGTGGTGAGTTTGTCCTGGCGCATGGCGTCCCTCCGGTTGTTGGTTGCTGAAGATCTGGGGCTGAAGCCAGGCTTTTCAATAGCCCTCTCATCAATACGGACTCTATGAGCGCTTTCGGCTTCGGCGGTTGGAGGACGATTTTTTTGCAGAGCGGCTTGGTGGCTGCCCACCTTTCGCACGCACGGGCGACGGCCTAGAATCATTTACATGAACATACATCAGGTCTCGGTCAGCTATGTCCAGGAGCAGGACCGTTTGTTGATCCGGATCAATGGAAAGGAAGGCGGCGAGTTGCGCGCCTGGCTTACCCGCCGTCTGGCGCTGGCCCTGTTGCCGGTGCTTCACCAGACGGCCACCGACCAGATGAAGAAAATTGCCGGACCCTCCGAGCCTGCTGTCAACTTGGAAGAGCGCCGCCAGCAGCTGCTGGCAGCGTTCAAAACGGAAGCATCGCTGCGCAGCGGAGATTTCGAGACTCCTTACCAGGATCAGCAGGGTCAGCCCGAGGGCTTGTCGCTCGGTCCCGAGCCGCTGATGCTCACCAAAGTCACGGTCACTTTGATGGGTGGGGGTCAGCTGCGTTTGCAGCTGTTTGAAAAGTTGTCTGCACGGGCGACCCTGCGAAATTTTGAGCTCATGATGAATGCGCAACTGACCAATGGTTTGCTGCATTTGCTGCACCAGACCTTGCAACGGTCACAGTGGCTGCAAGCGCCGCCGGTGCCTGTGGACCCGGAGCTGTCCGCCAACACGGATACGGAGGCAGCAGAGCTGTCCACCGACCTGGCCAAGCCCAGGTACCTGAATTGAACCCACTACGAAGCGGGGGCTTTGCCCGAGCATGGTTCCGTGACACCCAAGCTTTGGTTTTTCATCCCGGACTCGATCCGGAACTCATGCGGCATGAACCGGCAATCGCAGTGATCCAGCATGGATTGCGGATTCGGCCGAGGGCTTGGCCTTGCTGAAGCGGGCACAGGAACCAGCCGAACGCGCGTATTTGCCGCCTGATGGCGCCACTGAATCAGGCGCAGCAGACCCAGCTGGTGGAACTCCTTCAGCTGCTGACGGCAGGCCTGGAAGGCGATGCCCGGGCGGCATTTGTGCCGCCGGGTCAGGAAGCGGAAGAAGAAGCGCGCGAGCCAGGCTGAAGCAGCACCGACAGCGCTCCGTCCTCTGTCCTTACCGGTTGGTGGCCTGGATACCCCATTTGGCAAGCGCGGCGTCGTCGCTGACACGGGCATCAACCCAGCGCGCGCCTTCTGCCGTCTGCTCTTTTTTCCAAAATGGTGCCTGGGTCTTCAGGTAGTCCATCAAAAACTCGCAGGCCTGGAAACTCTCGCCGCGGTGCGCCGAGGTGACCGCCACCATGACGATCTGATCCAGCGGCTGCAGCAGGCCAACCCGGTGAATCACCCGGACCGCATAAATGTCAAAACGCCGGTGCGCTTCGTCAATCATGGCTTCGATGGATTTTTCGGTCATGCCGGGGTAATGCTCGAGCTCCATCGAAAGAACCGTCTCAGCGGACAACTCATCGCCGGGCGCGGAGAGACAATTTTCCGACGGGCCGCCCCCAGGAAAATTAGCCCCCTCGGGGGGCAGCGTAGTACCCGCAGTGACAAGCGGGGGGGCCAGCGAACGCAGCGAAGGGCCGCCCCGAGCAAGTTCAGCCCCCTCGGGGGGCAGCGTAGTACACGCAGTGGCAAGCGTGGGGGCCATATTGCGGTCACGGACTGTGCCAATGAAACTGCAGACCGCACCGACGCGTTTGTCCGCCGCGCGCAGCGCGTCGATCTCCGCGGCGAGGTTGAAATCAGCAGTCTGGATGGC
>JBKJZS010000577.1:0-1257 GCA_046714915.1 Polaromonas sp.
AGCCGGCAAAACCGCTTTCGGCCAGGGTTGGCACATTCGGCAAATCGGGCGAGCGTTTGCTCGTCGTCACCGCCAGCGGTCGCAGACGGCCGCTGTCAATGTGCGGCTTGGTCACAAACACCGAGCCGATGGACAGTGGCACATGCCCCGCGACGGCGTCGGTCATCAGGGGGCCACCGCCTTTGTAGGGCACATGTTGCCAGTCGATGCCACCGCTTTTGGAAAGCAGCGCCATGGCCAGGTGGCCCAGGCTGCCCGAGCCGATGCTGCCGTAGTTGACGTTCTTTTTGGCTTTGGCGGCCGCCACCACATCGGCAAAGGTTTTGTATTCTGATGCCGAAAAGGTGGCCAGCACCATGGCCGAAGTTCCGATCAGTGACACCGGGGTCAAATCCTTGCGGGTGTCAAAAGGCAAGCCCGGAATCAGGGTGGGATTGACGCCGTGGGTGTCAAATACCACCGCAAAGGTGTAGCCATCCGCAGGTGCGGCGGCAACGGCCGCGGTGCCGATGGAGCCGGACGCGCCGCCCTTGTTTTCGACAATGATGTTCTGGCCCAGCTGCTGCGACAGGGGTACGGCCAGAATGCGCGCGACCTGATCGACCGAACCGCCGGGCGGAAAGACGGCGACAAATTTGATCGGTTGTTTGGCCGGCCAGGCTTGCGCCAGGGCGCTCAGGCTGGTTACACAGAGTGTGGTGGCCGCCAAGGCGAGGACGGTCCTGGAAATCCAGTGCTTCATGGTTGGAATCCTGCAAATAAAGTGGCTGTCAGTATCGGCATCAGCTGTCAAAAGCACTATTGCGGTAACTACTTAGCACGTTATCCGTCGTTGCCGGCCCTGAGCGCGCTTTGCCGCGCCATCGTTACCTTGTCAGCGCCGTCCCTCCGTTTTTCGCTGCAAAATCAGGTCATGGCAAGACCTTCCCAACTCCTTTATCCGCAGCGCGAGCCCGCGCCGACCCGTCCTGCTGCCACCGTGCTGCTGCTGCGCGACAGCGACCTCGGCATTGAAGTGCTGATGACACGACGCTCGATGACCGCCAGTTTTGCGCCAGGCGCGTATGTGTTTCCGGGCGGCGGCGTGGATGCGGCCGATGCGGCTGCCCACGCGCAGTCCACGCGTCGCGCCACCCAAAGCGAGCTGCACCTGACGCAGGCGATTGCCGCCATTCGCGAAAGTTTTGAAGAGCTGGGCGTGCTTCTGGCCCGCCATGCCGACGGCAGTTATGCCACGACCGCCGACATCGCCGCGCT
>JBKJZS010000578.1:0-4845 GCA_046714915.1 Polaromonas sp.
GCTGGTGCTGGCGACCATCCAGGTGGCCACGGCCATCATCACCGAAGCCACCCTGTCCTTCCTGGGCGTGGGCGCGCCGCCCACGTCGCCTTCGCTGGGCACCCTGATCCGCATCGGCAACGACTACCTGTTTTCCGGCGAGTGGTGGATCACGGTGTTTCCCGGCCTGATGCTGGTGTTGATTTCGCTGAGCGTGAACCTGCTGGGCGACTGGCTGCGCGATGCGCTGAACCCCCGTTTACGGTAAGCCCATGAGCCTTTTACAAGTTAAAAACCTGATCGTCGAGTTTCCTGGCAGGCGTGGCACGCTGCGGGCGCTGGACGACATCTCGTTTGACATCGCACCGGGTGAAATCCTCGGTGTGGTCGGTGAGTCGGGCGCCGGTAAATCGCTGACCGGCGCCGCCATCATCGGGCTGCTGGAGCCGCCCGGCCGTATCGGCGGCGGCCAGATCCTGCTCGAAGGCGAGCGCATCGACAATCTTGCTTATGAGCAGATGCGCCATATCCGGGGACGCAGGATCGGTGCTATTTTCCAGGATCCGCTGACCTCCCTCAACCCGCTGTACACGGTGGGCCGCCAGCTGATAGAGACGATACAGACGCATTTGCCGGTGAACGCCAGAGAAGCGCGCCAGCGCGCCATTGCACTGCTGCAGGACACCGGCATTCCGGCGGCCGAGCAGCGCATAGAGCACTATCCGCACCAGTTCTCGGGGGGCATGCGCCAGCGCGTGGTCATTGCCCTGGCGCTGGCCGCCGAGCCCAAGTTGATCGTCGCTGACGAGCCGACGACGGCGCTGGATGTCTCCATTCAGGCGCAGATCATCACGCTGCTGAAGAGCATCTGCAAAAAGCGCGGCGCTGCCGTGATGCTGATCACCCACGACATGGGCGTGATCGCTGAAACCTGCGACCGCGTCGCGGTGATGTATGCCGGACGGATTGCCGAGATCGGCCCCGTGCATGAGGTGATCAACCACCCGGCCCACCCGTATACCGAAGGCCTGATGGCTGCGATTCCTGACATCACGCTGGACCGCGAACGACTCAATCAGATTGATGGAGCCATGCCCCGCCTGAACGCCATTCCGACCGGTTGTGCCTTCAACCCGCGTTGCCCCAAAGTGTTTGACCGCTGCAAGCAGGACCGGCCGGACCTGCTGCCGGCCGGCGCGACACGCGCCGCCTGCTGGCTGCATGCGCACGCGCCGGCAGGAGTTGCAGCATGAGCAGGGGCTGTCATGCCGGACGCGATCCGGCATCCCTCTTTGCAGGCCCACCGCATGGATTCCGGGTCAGGCCCGGAATGACAATTCAATGAGCGCAGCCATGATCTCGAATACGCCACTCATCCAGGCCCACGACCTGGCCAAGACCTTTGATGTCTCGCCGCCCTGGCTGAACCGGGTGCTGGAAGGCAAACCGCGCCTGATGCTCAAGGCCGTCGACGGTGTCAGCTTCGAGATTGAAAAAGGTAAAACGCTGGCGCTGGTCGGTGAGTCGGGTTGCGGAAAAAGCACGGTCGCGCGCCTGCTGGTGGGTCTGTATGAGCCGACCCGTGGGGGTTTGACCTTCGACGGCCAGGACGCGCATGCCGCCTTCAAGACGCCGGCTGGCCGACAGCTGCGTCGCCGCATCCAGATGATCTTTCAGGATCCCTACGCCAGCCTGAACCCGCGCTGGATTGTCGAGGACATTGTGGGCGAGCCGCTGAAAGAACACGGCTTGATCACCGACGAGGCGGAGCTCGAATCACGCGTCGGAGAACTGCTCCAGTCGGTGGGCCTGAGCCCGCTGGACATGGTGAAGTACCCGCACCAGTTCTCGGGTGGCCAGCGCCAGCGCATCTCGATTGCCCGCGCCTTGGCCACCAAGCCAGAGTTCTTGGTCTGTGACGAGCCCACCTCGGCGCTGGATGTGAGCGTCCAGGCGCAGGTGCTCAACATCATGAAAGACCTGCAGCGCGAGCGCGGGCTGACCTACCTGTTTATTTCTCACAACCTGGCGGTGGTGCGCCATGTTAGCGACCAGGTGGGGGTGATGTACCTGGGTCGGCTGGTTGAGCTGGCCGACAAGCAGACCCTGTTTGCCGATCCGAGACACCCCTATACCCGCATGCTGCTGGACGCGATCCCGAAAATGCACGACACCGGCCGTGCCCGCACCCCGGTTCAGGGTGAAGTGCCTAACCCCATGAGTCCGCCGACCGGCTGCACTTTTCACCCGCGCTGCCCGCATGCCAACGATCGTTGCCGGGCTGAGCGGCCGCAGCTGCTGACGATCCAGGGCGTGAAAATTGCTTGTCATGCGGTTGAAGAAGGGCGAATTTAACCGCGGCTGTTCAGGCAGCGCAGAGGCTGTCATGCCGGACGCGATCCGGCATCCATGGCTCATTGGCAGGCGTGACACAGATTGCGGATCAGGTCCGCAATAACCATTCAAAGTGCTTGTCATTCCACCTCCTTCGGTCATTCCGGCGAAGGCCGGAATAACCCCTTCCTGCGTCATGAGGCCGGGTTCATGGATTGCGGGTCAAGCCCGCAATGACAAGGGCAGTCAAGCGTAGCGCTTGTTGCGCAGGTTGTGTTTCATTTGTTTGAGCATTGGCTGCAACTTGTCGCTGCCAATGCGCAGCGCCACGCAGGTTGCGAGGATGTCGATGATCATCAGGTGCAGCAGGCGCGACACCATGGGGCTGTAGCGGTCGTAGCCTTCCGGGTGGTCGGCGGCCAGGTGAATTTGGCCCGCAGCGGCGAGCGGCGAGCCGCTGGCAGTAATCACAATGGTGGTGGCGCCGTTTTTGCGGGCGATGCCTTCGGCATCCATCAGGTCGCGCGTGCGCCCCGAGTTAGAGATGATCACCACACAGTCGCCCGGCCTGAGCAGCGAGGCGCTCATGACTTGCAGGTGGCCGTCGCTGTAGGCGATCGAATGCACACCGAGGCGAAAAAATTTGTGCTGCGCGTCCTGCGCGACAATGCCCGAATTGCCAACGCCGAAAAACTCGATACGCTGGCCGGTTCGGTAAGTGGCGGCAAGCTCCTGTGCCGCCTTTTCGATCGCCACCGAGCTGGCGTCGTTGCGGTACTTCAGAAAAGCCGCTACCGTGTTGTCGATCACCTTGACCAGCACGTCGCCGGTTTTGTCGTCGACATCGACGCTGCGGTGAATGAAAGGCACGCCTTCGCTGACGCTGCCGGCCAGCTTGAGCTTGAAGTCGGACAGGCCGTCATACCCGACGCTGCGGCAAAAACGGATCACCGTTGGTTTGCTGACGTGGGCGCGCAAAGCCAGCTCCGTCACAGGCAGGTTGGCAAAGGCGCGCGGGTCGCTCAGCACCAGCTGCGCGACCCGTCGTTCGGCCGGCGCGAGCGAAGGCAAACAGGCTTTGATCCGGTCAAGCAATGTAGCTCCGACTGCTTCTGTCAACCGCACAAAGAGTTCCCGCGAGCCAATTTTCCGACGGGCCGCCCCCAGGAAAATTAGCCCCCCCGGGGGGCAGCTGGTTTTTGGGGTCAGAGCCCCAATTCGCCGAGCCTGCGGCTCGCCCAGAGGGAGCGGTGCTGGCACCGCTGCGAAATGGGTGTCTGACCCCAATAACCAGCGTGGGGGCTACCATTCCTCGCTCCAGCAGTAGTTGTCCCTGGCAATCAACGCGCTGGATGCGCTCGGGCCCCAGGTGCCTGCGGCGTAAGGACGCGGGCCGTCGGGATCATGTCGCCAGGCGTCAAGAATCGGCTCGACCCAGCGCCAGGCTTCTTCCTGCTCATCGCTGCGCACAAACAGGTTCAGTCGCCCGTCAATCACGTCAAGCAGCAGGCGTTCGTAGGCGCCGACGCGTTCGGCGCCAAACCGTTTGTCAAAGTCCAGATCCAGCTGCACTGGCGACAGTGTCTGGCTTGAAGCGCGGTTGCCGAGCCGATTGTCCTGCCCTTGCGCCAGCAAATGCAGCTCCAGCCCGTCCCTGGGCTGAAGATTGATCACCAGCCGGTTGCCTGCGCCCTGCGGTGACTTGAAAATTGCATGCGGTGTCGGGCGGAAGTTCACTTCAATGTGCGCATCGCGGTCGGCCAGCCGTTTTCCGGTGCGGATGTAAAAGGGCACACCGGCCCAGCGCCAGTTGGCAATCTCGGTGCGCAGCGCGACAAAGGTTTCGGTCCGGCTGTCCGGGCTGACGCCGCTTTCCTGCAGATAGCCCGGCACCGCCTCACCGTTGATGCTGCCGGCACTGTACTGGCCACGAATCACATGCTTGAGAGTTTCCGGTGTCCAGGCCTTGAGCGAACGCAACACCTTGAGTTTTTCGTCGCGGATGGCGTCCGCGTGGGCGTTGTTCGGCGGCTCCATGCCGATCGCGCAGAGCAGCTGCAGCGCATGGTTTTGCACCATGTCGCGCAGGGCGCCGGTGCTGTCGTAAAAAGCGCCGCGTTTTTCCACACCCAGCTCTTCGGCAATGGTGATCTGGATATTGGCAATCGTCTCGCGGCGCCACAAGGGCTCGAACAGCGAATTGCCAAAGCGCAGCGCAAACAGGTTTTGCACCGACGGCTTGCCCAGGTAGTGGTCGATGCGAAAAATCTGTTTTTCAGGCAGCACGCCCAGCACCGCTTCATTGATGGCGCGGTTTGAGGCGAGGTCGTGGCCCAGTGGTTTTTCCAGCACCACGCGGGTCTGCGGCCCGTTCAGCCCGACCGCCGCCATATTTTCACAAACCGCCGTGAACAGCGCCGGCGCGGTGGCCAGGTACATCACCACCACTTCGGCGTGGCGCTCCCGCAGCATGTCGGTCAGCCGGCCGTAGTCCTTGGGCTGCGACAGATCCAGGCGCAGGTAGTGCAGCAG
>JBKJZS010000579.1:0-1099 GCA_046714915.1 Polaromonas sp.
AAGCGCCAGCTTGACGTGCTCGACCGTCGCCTCGCCGAGTGTCCTTATTTGGCGGGGGACGAGTACACCGTTGCCGATATGGCGGTGTGGCCCTGGTACGGCACGCTTGTCAAGGGTCAGCTGTACGCAGCGGGTGAATTCCTGCAAGTTCAGGCGTACACCCATGTGTTGCGCTGGACGAACCAGATTGCCCAACGTCCGGCCGTCCGGCGCGGTCGCATGGTCAACCGCATCGTGGGCGAACCCTCCAGCCAATTGCACGAGCGCCATGATGCCGGCGACTTCGACACCAAGACCCAGGACAAGTTGGCCGCGCCGCTTTGATGCTCAGCTGACTATCCTGTCCCATCCTGTCCTGTCCTGTCCTCTAAGCGAAATTTAATCATGATCACCCTTTATGACTGCACCACCGCGCCCAGCCCGCGCCGCGCCCGAATTCTGCTCGCCGAAAAGGGGATTGCCCATGAAACGGTCCAGGTGGACCTGAGGAATTCCGAGCAATTGAGCGGCGCCTACCAAAAAATCAATCCGCAGTGCACAGTCCCAGCACTGCGCACTGAAGATGGAGCTGTGCTGACCGACAACGCGGCGATCACGGCCTACCTGGAGGCGCGTTACCCTGAGCCGCCGCTACTGGGCACCACCCCGAACGAAAAGGCGCAAATTGCCAGTTGGAACTGGCGCGTCGAGTTCGAGGGGCTGATGGCCGTCGCCGAAGCGCTGCGCAATAGTTCGCCGGCCATGGCTAACCGGGCACTTCCTGGGCAGATGAACTACCCGCAGATTCCCGAACTGGCGCAACGTGGCTTGGCAAGGCTGCAACAGTTCTTTGTCATGCTTAACGAGCGCCTGGCTGACCGCAACTTCATCGCCACCGACAGTTTCAGTGTGGCCGACATCACTGCAGTGGTAGCCCTTGACTTTGCACGCGTTGTGAAGATCAAGCCCGGTGAACAACACCCACACCTTCAACGCTGGCGAGCGGCGATGGCTCAGCGGCCGTCGATGTCTCTATAGCAGACGACTTCCACCAGGCTGTGCCTGCTTAGGCCGCTCATGTCAAACGTTTACGACAGCTTTGGAGCGAGGTGAATTACTC
>JBKJZS010000580.1:0-4637 GCA_046714915.1 Polaromonas sp.
CTCTGGCACACGCTGGTGCTGGCGCTGATTGCCCGCTTCGCCGGCCCGGAAGATGCCATGCGGGTGGCGCGCATCAACCTGCTGGAGATGAACACCACCAGCCCGATGGCTTATGCCTCGCTAACCTCCGGCGGCCAGACGGCAGACCCGCTGATCGGCAATTGCCAGGTGTGGGCGGCATCGCACTACAGCGTCGAGTACCCCGTATCGCAAATGGTCGAACTGTCGGGGCTGGCGGAAAGGACCTTCAAGCGACGCTTCACCCAAGCCACGGGGATGAGCCCGCTCGAATACATTCACCGCCTGCGGCTGGAAGAGGCCAAGCAGATGCTCGAAGCTGGCGACGATCCGATTGAGGCGATTGCCGTCGAAGTCGGTTACCAGGACCCCAGTTTTTTCAACCGGCTGTTCCGGCGCGAGGTGGCGCTGACGCCGGCGCAATACCGGCGACGCTTCGGCTCCATGGGCCGGCAGCTCAGGCGTATTTCCGCCACCCACCATTGAGCGGCCGGAGGTAGCTTCGCACTCCGTCCACCCGATTTTTACAAGCCAAATCAGCCTCTAGCCCATATAGGATGAGCGCAAGTTGCTATTATTTTAATAGCTAACAGAAAAGCCTCGGCGTTCACTGCAAGTGCATCAACTCGTCACGCCGGCGCAGCGCCTGCGCGAAGAACCATCCGATGGCCACCAGCACCGCGCCGCCCAGCGCGATGACAGCGCCGGAGCCGATGCGCTCCGTCAGGCCGGCGGCCAGCAGCACACCCACCGACTGACCGAGGAACAGCGCCGAGGCAAACAGCGACACCGCCGTGCCGCGCGCGGCCGGGTCCATCTGCGTGGCGTTGGTCTGCATGGTGTTGTGGAACATGAAGAAGCCAAACCCGGCCAGCAGGCTCGCCGGAAGGGTCAGCAGCCAGTACGGCGTGAAACCCAGCACCAGGGCCGACAGGCCGAAAAGGACCACACCGAGCACGGCCAGCCCCCGCTCGCCCAGACGGCGAATCAGGTGGCGCGCCACCACCATGTAGAGCATGCCGCCCAGGCCGAACAGCGCCACAATGGCGCCCGCCGCCGAGAGCGACAGGCCCAGCGCCCGGTGCAGATGCGACGCCCAGATGGCCAGCACGCCGAAACCCGCCGCACCCTCGACAAAGGCCACGAAGAGCACGATGCGCGACCACCGGCCGGTGAGGATGATCAGCGCCTGCGCCGCAAAGCCCGGCCTTACTGCCGCCTCGCTGATGGTTGCCACCTCCGGCGCGGCCCGCTGGCGACGCCAGTTGGCAAACAGCAGCGAGCCCACCACGCCGAACAGCAGCGTCATGAACCCGAATGCCCAGCGCCAGCCCAGGACGTCGGTCAGCAAGCCACCCATCAACTGACCACCCATCAGGCCCAGCGTGGTGCCGAGACCGACGCGCGCCAGCGTTTCCTGGCGCAGCTCGTAGGCGACCGTGTCACCAATCCAGGCCATCGACAGCGGAATGATGGCCGCCGCCCCCAGCGCCACCATCACCCGCGCCAGCACCAGCACGTCCAGACTCGCCGCAAAAACCGAGACGATGCTACCCACGCTGCACGCCAAGGTGGCAAAGGTAACGATACCGAACTTGCTCAGCCGGTCGCCCAGCGGGCCATAGAACAGCTGCGCCAGGCCATACACCACCGCAAACACTGACACCACCTGCGCCGCCTGTGCCAGGCTTACCGCAAACGTGCGCGACAGCTCGGGCAACATGGCGTCGCAAATGCGCTGCGCCGCCATGCTGGCGAACGTGGCAAAAGACAACAGCAGAATCGAACGTCGCGTCGCCGCGGAGATGGTGGCAGAGCCGGTATTCATGGGCGATGGAGCTTCAAGCAGATCATGCGTGCCGCTGGCTCAGGCCGGGACTACACCTGATGCGCACGCGGGTCGATTGTAGGCAGGGCTGGCAAACGCCGCCTGCCGCGGGATGATTTAGCGGGCGCTGCCGGCGTTTTCCGGCACCTTGTACTCTCGCAGTATCGGGATGCCGCCGCCCTCCTGTGTTACGACCGGCCGCGAAGGGACCAGCACGAACTGTGGCTCGGTAGTGACCGGTGGTGGCTCCGCAGGCGGTGGGAAGACCGTGGGGGGCTGGGGCACTGGCTGCATCACAACGCCTGGCTGCACGTCCGGCGCGGGCTGCATGGTCGGTTCGGGCGGCAGAACAACGCCGGTCTCGGGAATGGGTGCCGGCAGCGGCGCAGCGCTGGGTGGGAACAGGCTCTTGAACCAATCGCTCACTTGGCCCAGCATCGGGTCCAGCACGCTTGAGTTTTGCGGCCCCGCAAAGCGCGCGCGTTGATCAATCACACGGGTCCGCAGCGACTGCTGGAAAAAGTCGCCCACGATCGGCAGTGCACTGCGCGCACCTTGCCCCCAGGCGTTGCCCATCGTGATCCGGTTGTCGTTGAAGCCGACCCAGGCGCCCGCCACCAGCTGCGGGTGCATCAGGATGAACCAGCCATCGGTGTTGTCCTGGGTGGTGCCGGTCTTGCCCGCCACATCGGCCTGAATACCAAAGCGGTTGCGGATGCTGGCGCCGGTGCCCTGGTCCACGACGCCGCGCATCGCGTCCACCAGCGTCTGCGCGGTAGTGAGCGACATGGCCTGCTCGGGCGCTTTGGCCTGAAATGTTTCCAGCACCTTGCCGTTGCGGTCTTCAACACGCAGCACCAGAATCGGTTCGATGTAGCTGCCGCTGTTGGCAATGGTGCTGTAGGCCGCGACCATTTCCTTCAAGGTCACCGGGCTGGTTCCCAGCGCGAGCGAGGGCACCTGCTCCAGCTTGCTTTGGCGCACGCCTGCAGCCTGGGCCAGACCAGCCACCCGCGCCGGGCCCACGGTCTGCATGACCTGGGCGGTGATGGTGTTTTTGGAATACACCAGACCGTCGCGCAGGCTCATGGGTTGCCCACTTGGCGCGCCGGCATCACTGGGCCGCCAGACGGCGCCGCCGCCCAGCGGTATCTCTACTGCCTGATCCACTAAACCGTCGGTGGGCCGGGCGCCATTTTCAAACGCCGCCCCATAAACAAAAGGCTTGAAGGTCGAGCCCGGTTGCCTGCGTGCCTGCTGCACGTGGTCGAACTGGTCCTGGATAAAGTTGCGGCTACCGACCCAGGCCATCACATGACCGTTGCGCGGGTCCATCGCCACAAAGCCGGCCTGCAAGCGGGTCTTGTCCTGACGCAGCGTCTGCATGAAGGCCGCATCAACCTGCACCTGCCTTAGCGCCAGTTCGTCCGGCAGGCCCGCCTCGCGAGCGGCCTTGTACTCGAGCGTCTCACGCACGAAATCACGCACCAGTTCCTTTTGAGCGCCCCACGCACGCGGCCCCCAGTCTGCGTTGGTCAGGCTTTGCAGGCTGGTGGCCTGGCGGGCCACCGCCTGGTTGGCCAGGTTCTGCAGCCGGGAGTCAATGGTGGTGCGCACCACCAGACCGTCGGCGTAAATGTTGTAGTCGTTGCGGTCGGCCCATTCGATCAGCCACCGGCGCAGCTGCCGGGTGACATGAGGCGCTGGCCCCAGCGGCTCGGTCTGCCGCTCAAAATCCACCTTGAGCGGCTTTTTTTTCAACGCCTCCAGCTTTCTGGCTTCCAGCTTCTGGTGCTTGACCATCTGGCCGAGCACGATGTTGCGACGCTGCGTGGCCCGCTCGGGGTTCAAAACCGGGTTGTAGTAGCTGGTGCCCTTGAGCATGCCGATCAGCGTGGCGCTCTCCAGCACATCCAGCGTGTCGGCCGACTTGTCAAAGTAGGTGCGGGCCGCCATTTCAATGCCGTAGGCGTTGTACAGAAACGGAACGGTGTTGAGGTAGGTTTCCAGAATCTCGTTTTTGGTGTACACCGCCTCAATCTTCAGAGCCGTGATGACCTCCTTGACCTTGCGCGTCAAGCTCCGCGCACGGCCAATCTCCTCAGGATAGAGGTTGCGTGCAAGCTGCTGCGTGATGGTCGAGCCACCCTGGCGGTCGCCGGTAAAGGTGTGCAGCACCGCTGAGGCGGTGCGCCGGAAGTCAATGCCATGGTGCTCGAAGAAGCGGTGGTCTTCCGTGGCGATCAGCGCCGTAACCACGTTGGGCGAGATCTCGGCGAGCTTGACCCAGTCGCGGTTGGCGCGCTGAAACACAGCCAGCTCCTTGCCATCGACCGAGAGCACTTTGGCAGGCTGCTGCAACTTGGATTTTCTGATATCACCAATGCTGGGCGTGAAGGGGATCAGGACCAGAACGTACAGCAGCAGCAGCACCGGCAAGGCAGCCAGCGACAAGCCCACGCCGCGCCGGGTGGGGTGGCGCAGGTGATGGAGGATTTGTGCGGCGAAGGGTTTGAGCCGGACAAGAATTGTGTTCATCGGTCGCCAGTGTAGGCGGCGGGCGGCAGCCTAACGGCTTGTGGCCGCACCCGGCGCAGGGACTTCGGAAAGCGGAAAATACGGCTGCGTCTCAGGGTCAGGCTGTCAAGCACATAGATTAGCAACAGCACGGGCACAGCGGTGAGCCCCCACGCTATTGCGCGCAGGGTGGGAGGGCCCGAGCGGCCAGGAACTGAAGCAGTAAATTGCCGGAAACGGGATCGGGAGCTTGTCATCAGGTGTGAGGCTAAGG
>JBKJZS010000581.1:0-1178 GCA_046714915.1 Polaromonas sp.
CGCTTGCTGGGGGCGGCCCGGCGCGGCGCGCGGTCACTCCGTCGTCAAACAGCACGAGGTCTTTCTCTTCGGTCGCCACGCCGATCACGGCAAAGGGGCAACGCTCGCGCTCGCAAAAAGCCTGAAACTGGGGCAGCGACTCCGGTGCGATCGCCATCACATAACGTTCCTGG
Organism: Polaromonas sp.; assembly: GCA_046714915.1. GTDB lineage: Bacteria > Pseudomonadota > Gammaproteobacteria > Burkholderiales > Burkholderiaceae_C > Polaromonas. Next base: position 174 of record JBKJZS010000581.1, read on the forward strand.
CTTTCATTGCTCCAGATTTCTTTCGGCGACAAACCGCTTTCTTCCAGCGGCACGGCGCGCAGGTCAAACCGGGCGCCTCGGCCTGCGTCGTTGACGAGTTCGGGAAAAGCGTTGGAGAGCCCACCCGCCCCGACATCGTGAATCGCCAGGATGGGATTTCCCGCGCCCAGCTGGGCGCACTGGTTGATGACTTCCTGGGCACGGCGCTCGATCTCGGGGTTGCCGCGCTGCACCGAATCGAAGTCCAGCTGCGCTGCATTCGCACCCGAAGCCATGGAGCTGGCCGCGCTGCCACCCATGCCGATGCGCATGCCAGGGCCGCCAAGCTGGATCAGCAGGGTGCCGGCAGGGAACAGGATTTTTTGGGTCAGCCGGGCATCGATGGTACCGACGCCGCCCGCGATCATGATGGGTTTGTGGTAACCCCAGCGCTGGCCACCGACGGTTTGCTCGTATTCGCGGAAGTAGCCGGCCAGATTGGGCCGGCCAAACTCGTTGTTGAACGCCGCGCCGCCCAGCGGGCCTTCAGTCATGATCTGCAGCGGACTGGCGATATGCTCGGGTCTCCCGTAATCACCGTCAAACAGTTTGGAGACGGTAAAGCCCGTCAGGCTGGCTTTGGGTTTGGAGCCACGGCCGGTTGCGCCTTCATCGCGGATTTCACCGCCGGCACCCGTCGACGCGCCGGGAAACGGCGAAATCCCGGTCGGGTGGTTGTGGGTTTCGACTTTCATCAGCACATGGGTTAGCACGGCCTCCGAGGTGCTATATGTTTGATAGCTGTTAACACCCGTATTTATTGGGCTAGAGGCTATTTTTGCATAAAATTTTTGAACTTCCCCACCTTCCATCACCGAAGCGTTGTCGGAATAAGCCACCACGGTGTGCTGGGGATTCAGCTTTTCGGTATTGCGGATCATCGCAAACAGGCTCTTGTCCTGCAACACGCCATCGATGGTGAAGTCGGCGTTGAAAATTTTGTGGCGGCAGTGTTCGCTGTTGGCC
>JBKJZS010000582.1:0-2185 GCA_046714915.1 Polaromonas sp.
TCGCTGCAGTGACCGCTATGGCCGAAGCGGGCATGCCTTGCGCCAACTCCATGGCGCTGGACATGGACAACACGCAACCCAATTTATGCCAGGCACATTGCCAGGCTGGGCAGCAAACCGCCGACAAGTACCAACTGCCCGCGCCGGTGGCTATCGATGCCCTGCAGGCCAATTTTAGATTGCCGGTCATTGCCCCGGTATTTTTGGGGGCGCCACTGCAGGCGACCCACCTGACGCGCACGACGGCACCGCCGTTGGCCGTTAGTAACTGCTGCTTCCGCCTCTAACCCCTCAGACCATTTAGCTCCTGTCCAATGCATGTTTGATGCATCGACAGGTCGTTACTCGTGCTCTGGAGGTTTTATGTTTATTCCATTTCCGATTTGTCGGGCCGCTGTTGCTGCTCTGTCTGTTGTCGTGGGGGCGCTGTCGTGGGCGGCTGACCCGTTAACCCTGGGGGAAGCGCAGCGCATTGCCGTGGGCCGGTCCCAGCAACTGGTTGCCCAGGACGCGCTCACCACCGCCGCCCGCGAGCAGGCCGTGGCTGCCGGCCAGCTGCCCGATCCCGTGCTCAAGCTTGGCATTGACAACCTGCCGGCCAATGGCCCAGACCGTCTCAGTTTGACGCGCGACTTCATGACCATGCGCCGCATTGGCGTCATGCAGGAGATTCCGCGCGCCGAAAAACGCCAGCTCAGGGCGGAAAAGTTTGAACGCGACGCCGAGCGCGTGCAGGCACAGCGGCAGCTGACGCTGGCCAATGTGCAGCGCGACACGGCGCTGGCTTGGCTGGATCGTTACTACGCTCAAGCGCAGCGTGAATTGTTGCAGCAACAAATTGAGGAAACCCGGTTGCAGGTTCAAGCCGCCGACAGTGCTTTTCGCACCAACCGGGGCAGTCAGGCTGATGTGTTCGCAGCGCGCGCGGCAGTGATCACGCTTCAAGACCGTCTCAGCCAAATTGATCGCCAGTCGCGCAGTGCTGCTCTGATGTTGGCCCGCTGGGTCGGCTCTTCTACCGCTGAGCGACCAACCTCTGGCTCGCCGCCATGGCAAAGCACGCCATTGCAGGACCATGTATCAAGCGAACAACTCAAGCGACATCCGGATCTGCTGGCAATAGGCGCAGAAATTAATGCAGCTGAAACTGAGGCCCGGCTTGCTCAAGCTAATAAGAAGGCCGACATAAGCGTGGAGGCAAGTTACGCCCAGCGCGGTTCAGCCTTCTCCAACATGCTTTCCATCGGGGTATCCATCCCCTTGCAGTGGGACCAGAAAAACCGCCAGAACCGTGAGTTAGGCGCCAAGCTGGCCATGGTCGATGAGGCCAAAGCCAGGTACGAGGACATGCTGCGCAAGAACGAAGCTGAAGTACGCAGCCTGCTCAACGAATGGCAGACAGGCAAGGACCGGCTGGTCCGATTCCGTGATGAGCTGATTCCCACCGCCCGACAGCGCTCTGAGGCGACGCTCACGGCCTATCGCACTGGCAAAAGCGACCTGGCTGCTGGGCTGTTAGCACGCCGTGACGAAATTGATGTCCGCATGCAGGCCCTGACCCTCGAGATGGAAACGGCGCGCTCCTGGGCACAACTCAATTTCCTGATCCCTGACCCCAACATTTCGGCATCCGCCAAGGACTAACCATGAAGAAGAAATATCTCATTGCCGCGCTGCTTGCTGCCGGCGTGCTTGGCGCCGCCGGTTACGGCCTGTACACCCTTGGTACGAAACAGGGCGACACCCTGCCTGCCGCCAATGCACCCGCCAACGCTGGCAGCCAAAGTGCTGCGCCTGCGGCAACTCCCCAGAGCGTCGCTGAAGGCGAAGAGGCGACTCGCCGCCATATCAGCGCAGGCCTCAAAGCGGGGGATACCGATCCGACCACCGGCCGCAAAATCCTTTACTACCAGGACCCCATGGTGCCAGGCAGCAAGTTCGACAAGCCGGCCAAGTCGCCCTTCATGGACATGATGCTGGTGCCGGTCTATGCGGACGGTGACACCGACCAGGGCAAGGTCACGGTCAGCCCGCGAATCCAGCAGAACCTGGGGGTGCGTACCGCGATGGTTACCGAGGGCACGCTGTCGCCGCAGATCTCCGCGGTGGGTAGCATCGCTTTCAACGAGCGCGACCAGGCCATCGTGCAAGCCCGCGCTACGGGATATGTCGAGCGCCTGCATGT